>CAYQAE010000022.1:12081-22853 GCA_964415445.1 uncultured archaeon
AACTTCAGAATATCTTGATGTTCGGGATCTTCTATTTGAATTGAAAAATTATGGTGAAAAAATAAGAGAAGAGAGAATTAAACAAGGAAAAGCCCCTCGATCACATATTTATCATCTAGCTACTTTCTTTCTAAACTGGTTAGACACTTCCTTAGAGCAAGATTATACTCGAATCTTGAGGAAAATTAAATCTAAAGGAGGAAATACTTATTATTCTCTTGATTTAATAGCACTAGATCCCAGAAGAGTGCTTAGAGAGATATTTGAAAATATTCATTTATCTATTCATATGTCTGGAACAATTGGAAATTTAGAAGCATTTAGAGATATTTTAGGTATTAATTCTCAGACCAAGATGGATATATTTGATTCTCCATTTTTAGATAAAAATATCGCTGTGTTTGTATCTCAAGGGGTTACTACCAAAGGAACTTTTAGAAGTCCTAGGATGTATGAGAAGATGGTCCAAAAAATATCTGAAATTGTAAATAATACACCTGGAAATGTTGGTATATTTACAGCCTCTTATGAAGTGATGGATGGGCTTCGTGATGCAAATTTGGAATATAATCTTTCAAAAGAGCTATTTATTGAATCATCTGATATGTCATCTGAAGAACATGAAATGTTAGTTTCAGATTTTAAACGTGGTGCAATTAAGGGAGGTACAATACTTTTAGGGCCACAAGGTGGTAGATCTGCAGAAGGCAGTGATTTTCCAGGAGATGAGATGAATACAGTGGTAGTTGTAGGTGTACCTTATGCTAAAAAGACTGCATCAATTTTACAAAAGATTGATTATTATAAAAAACAATTCCCAAAAAAAGGTCTATTTTATGGATATTATCTACCAGGATTTAGGAAATTAAATCAAGCAGCAGGTAGAGCTCATAGAAATTTAGATGATAAAGCTGCTATTGTTTTTTTAGATTGGAGAGTTTCTCAGTATTTTGTTAAGAAAAATTTAACACATTGGATTCAAGAAAAAATTGAAATTATTAAAGATAGAAAAGGATTGTTAGCAAAGAATTTAGCTTCTTTTTTTGGAAGAGATACTATACTAACTTAAAATTTTTAAACTATTCAAAAAGAATTTTTTCAAGCTCTTCTAAAATATCATTATCTTCATCTGCATTGCGGTCAGATAAAATTTTTGATAGATTCATATAATCACCACTAGCAGATATCAAAAATCTGCACAATTCTGTTGTTTGAGGAGTGACACAATGGTTATTTCCATTATGAGCATAAATAAAGTGAATATAAATTATAATATAGCTGAAGCTAACAAAATAGTCTATAATAGACCAGTCCAATCCCCTTTAGGGATCGATTGAAACGAATCTATTACATTAATTCGTTTTCTTTTTTGAAAATGTTTGATAAATACTTATCAGTAATAGTTTGCAAGACTTGGTATATAAACCTAACACAATATAATCTAAAAAAAGACAGTTTTAGTTTCTTGCAGCAAAATAGAGTATTAATGTCGAAAAAAACATACCTGCAGCAAATATTGCCATAATAAAACCTATTAAAAAAATTAGACCCCAAAAAGTGATACTGATATTTAATTCTAATTCATTTTCTGAAGAAATTTGTTCATATTCACAATAGAGATAATATTTAGAAGCCTCATCTATATTCACCGTTATTGTATCAGCTAGCTCATCAATACTTCCATTAAATTCTTTTTGTTTAAAGAATATAGCATTTTCTCTAATATCTGTGATATTAGAGTATTGTTTTTCACATAGATAAAAATTTACTCTACCTTCACCAGATAGGGGTGTTATCTCTAAATTGGTATAACCTATTTCAATCTCATCTTCTTTAACTTCAAATTCAATTTCAGATAAATTATTTGAACTATTTAGAGTTATCTCATCAATTTCTTCAAAATTGCTCATATCATAGGCAATTAAACCTATACCCATCAATCCAATAACAATAGATACTATAAATAACCCTACAAATGCTTTTGATCCTTTTTTTTCACTATACCCTTGGGGTGGATATATTGAAGGATATGGTTTTTGAGAGGAAGATGGTTTTTGCATAGGTTGATATAGAGGATATCCGGGTGTAGGATGTGGAGCATAAGGTTGTGGTTTTTGAAATGATCGGGGCGGCGGTTTATAAGATTGAGGTTTTGGCTTATATTGAATTTGTTTTATCTGTTCAATTTTAGAATTAATTAAGTCTTTAGTTTTTTCAACTAAATTTATATCGTAAATAACAATAGGAAATAAAAAATAAACAGCCCCTTTTTTGATAATCTGGAGATTATATCCTTCATATTGTGATTTAGCTGATATATCCTCAATTTGGTCAAAAGGTATCCTCATCCCATTTTGCAATTCAATGTATCCATGATATGATATCTTAAAGAAATACATGAAGTCTTCTCTGGTAGAATATTTATACCCATCTTCTGTTTTTGTTTCATACAAACCTAAATCTTTTTCTTTTATTACTTCTTTTTTATCCATATCTATTACCTTACTTTTCAACTACTTCTTTTATTCTCTTTAGCGCAATTCTAATTTGATTTATATCAGTAGCATATGTGCATCTTACATAACCTTCACCACAATCTCCAAAGACATTACCTGGAACAGTAACAATTTTCCCTTCTTTCAAAACTTTCTCACTAAATTCATTTGAAGTCATACCAGTTCCTTCGATATTTGGAAAAACATAGAAAGCACCATGGGGGTTTGCACATCTAATACCTTCAATATCATTTAATCCTTTAACTATTAGCTTTCTTCGCATATTAAATTGATTTAGAAGCTCGTCCATCCATGATTTATCACCACGTAAAGCTTCTAAAGCCGCACGTTGAGAAATACTAGGTGCACACATCATCATATATTGGTGAATTTTCATCATACATTCCACTATCTCTTTTGAAGAAGTCCCATATCCTATTCTCCATCCGGTCATAGCATAAGCTTTAGAAAAACCATTAATTGTAACTGCTAAATCTTTAAGTTCTGGAATAGATCCTATACTAAAATGTTTATTTCCGTCATAAATTAATTTTTCATAAATCTCATCTGATACTACATGAATTTGGTGATCCAACAAAAGATCAGATAAATCTCGTAGGAATTTCTCATCATAATAGGTACCAGTAGGATTTGCTGGTGTGCTAAAGATTATTAATTTTGTTTTTTTAGTAATTGTCTCATTAATCTCATCAATTGATGGTCTAAAATCTGTATCGATATTAGTTGATATGTTTTTAACTTTTGCACCACCAAATAGCGCACATGGTTTATATGCGACGTAGCATGGCTCAGGTATTATTACTTCATCTCCAAAATCAGTTAAAGCTCGAATTGCACAATCTATTATTTCACTTCCACCTGATGTAACTAAAATTTCATTTTTTGGATTTGCAGAAATATTATTCTCTTCTTTTAATTTCTTTGAAATCTCTTCTCTAAGCTCTAACATGCCAAAATTAGAAGTATATGTGGTAAAATCATCATTAATCGCATCAATTGCAGCATACTTTATGTGCATAGGAGTTGGAAAATCAGGCTCTCCTACCCCTAAACTTATCACATCTTCTATCTCTGCTGCCATCTCAAAAAATACTCTAATTCCAGATAGTTGCATTTCACTAGTTCTTTTTGATACCATAATTTATCACTTAAGGACTTACAATTAACCGATCTACTTCAGGAGATTCACTAGTCAAAACTCCTGCTTGTTTATATTTTTTCAAAATAAAATGAGTGGAAGTGCCTTGAATTGATTTTTTTGGGGCTAAAAATTCAGTTACAAATTCTGCAACTTCTCGCATATCATCAGCGTTATAGACAACTAATAAATCAGATTTACCAGATGTTACAAAAACGTCCACAACATGTTCTTGTTTTGCAATCTCTGATGCAATTTTGTCAAAACCTTCTTTTCTCTCAGGAACTACCTTAACTTCAATTAATGCTGAAACTTTCTTTATATTTGTTTTTTCCCAATCAATAATTGAGCAAAATTTTCTAATTATACCCTTATTTCTTAGTTCTCTTATTCTTTCTTTAACTTCTTTTTCTGATTTTTCAATCATAGTAGATATATCCTTTGTGGGGGTGCGTGAATCTTCATCTAATATTTTTAGTATATTTAAATTAATTTCATCGATTTCCATAATTTCCACCTAATGCAATGTTTGTTTTAATAATTTTTATCTAAATAAACTCCTATAAATTATTAATTTTCTTTTACTCAATTAAGTCATTTTATAACCAAGTTTAAAGATATTTATCATCTAAATCTTTTATTTTAATAATAATACAAATAATTATATTTTTATGATTATCACTAAATTACTAGTTTCAGATAGATGATTTTTATCGTCTTTTTTATTCTCTTTTTGGATTAGATGATTCAATTGAATCTTTATCATCGCATAATCTAACTTTTTGAAATAAAAAAATAATATTAGTGATGAAATATGCCTAAATTAGAAATAGAACAACTAAGATTCTTCCCTAAAAAAGTAGAATTGTATTATAAGCTTTATCAAAAGTATTCAGACCCTTATCATAGTAAAGTAGATCTAAATCGACCAATTAATTTCCTTCCAAATAATGCTATAGAAAAATTCAAGGAGATATACAAAGAAAAAACGAAAGAAGATCTTGATGGAATTTTAATGGATAAAATACTTTTGACTAGTAAAAAATGTTTATTAGTAGTTGCTTTTGGATTTAAAAAACAAAAAAAGGGAAATAAATTTGGTTTTATTGGGGCATTCAAAAAACAATTGAAATAATCTAACTATCAATTTTTATTTTTTTTATATACTATGAACCTTATAGCTTTATTTACGTTTAATAAAATTTTTTAAAATGGTTTTAATTATATTTATCCCATCTTTTGCAGCAATTAGTTTAGGAGCTCCACCATCTCGTCTTCTATAGATTATAGGTATTTCTTTTAATTTAAATTTATTTTTTTTCGCTTGAATTAATAATTCTGTAGCAAAAGGCATTCCAATTTCATTGAATTTCATTTTATTTATACTTTCTTTTTTAATTGCTCGAAGTCCACTTTGTGAATCTGAAACGCACATTAAATAGAATAAATTTACCATTTTTGTGATAAAAATATTACCAAATAAATTGACTATATCCATAGAATTTTTCTCAAGTCTACCTAAAAATCTTGAACCCAATACCATATCTATATTGTCATTTTCAATCAAATTAACCATTTCAGTAATTTTATATGCAGGATAAGTTTTATCTGCATCAATCATAATTATTATATCACCATTTGCTGCCCTAAATCCAGTTCTATAAGCTAGTCCATAACCTAGATTTTTTTGAATTATTATTTTATCAACACCACATTTTTTAGCTAAGGCACGAGTTTTATCCTCGGAATTACCATCTACAACAATAATCTCTAAATTAAGATCCTTATTCTCTTTTACTTCTTCAATTACATCAACAATTGTTTTCTCTTCGTTAAGAGTAGGAATAACTACAGATACGATCATATAACTCAACACATTTTAACTAAAAACATATTAATTATATCTACTTGAAACAATTATAAGAAACGTTTATTAGTGTAGTCCTATTTAGACCAAGACATATTTAATCTATCTATTTTATTTTAGATTGTATTTTTGGCTCTTTGCTAAATATTTGCTTTTTGATTTTATCTATAAAAATCGAAGTAGAAATACAAATATCAAAATATTTAAATTATAAATGTGTGGCGCTTTAGTGCAACAATAAATTTCATATTGAAAAAATTGTTATATAAAAATAAGATATAAGAGTTCTAATAGTTTGGAGGATAAGAAATGTCAGAAGACAAAAACAAAAAATTTGTATTGTGGTTTGAAGATATAGGAATAAAAGATGTACCTCTTGTGGGAGGTAAAAATGCATCTTTAGGGGAAATGATAAGAAACCTAAAAGAGAAAAACGTAAATGTCCCAGGCGGATTTGCAATTACTGCATATGCCTATAGATATTTGTTAGAAAAAGCAGGTATTGAAGATGAGATAAAAGATGTATTAAAAGATCTTGATACTCATGATATGCATAATTTAAGTGAAAGAGGACAAAAAGTAAGAGATATTATCCGAAATGCAGAATTTCCAGACGAATTAAGGGAAGAAATTTTGAAATCTTATCATGAAATGATTGAAAGATACTCTAAAGATTTAACTGTGGCTGTAAGATCTTCTGCTACTGCTGAAGATTTGCCTGACGCTTCTTTTGCAGGACAACAAGAAACTTATCTTAACATAAAGGGCGACGAAGATTTAATTGATGCATGTAAAAGATGTTTTGCATCCTTATTTACAAATCGTGCAATATCTTATCGACATGATAAAGGTTTTGGGCATTTTGATGTATATCTATCTATAGCTGTTCAAAAAATGATTCGTTCAGATTCAGCAGCTAGCGGTGTAATGTTCTCAATTGATACCGAAAGTGGATTTAAAGATGCAGCTTTCATAACAAGTTCATATGGATTAGGTGAGAATGTAGTTCAAGGCGCTGTAAATCCTGATGAATTTTATATATATAAACCACTTCTTAAAGAAGGAAAAAGACCTATTGTTGGTAAAAAATTAGGATCTAAAGCTATTAAGATGATCTATTCTGATAGTGGAGACGAACCAGTAAAGAATATAGATACTCCAAAAGAAGATCAAATAAAATTTAGTATAACTGATGATGAGGCTCTAAAGTTAGCAAAATGGGCAACCATTATTGAAGAACATTATTCAGAAGAAGCAGGTTATTTTAAACCAATGGATATAGAATGGGCAAAAGATGGAGACGGTAAAAAAGTAGGAACAGGTGAATTATTTATAGTTCAAGCACGACCTGAGACAGTTCACTCCCAAAAAGATAAGAATGTCTATGAAACTTATATACTTAAAGAAAAAGCAGATCCAATAGTTACTGGAAAAGCAGTAGGTTCTAAGATTGGTCAAGGCAAAGTAAATGTAATTGAAAATGTAGAGAATATTGGAGATTTCAAAAAAGGCCAAGTTTTAGTAACTGATATGACTGATCCTGATTGGGAACCAATTATGAAAATAGCAGCAGCAATTGTTACAAATAGAGGTGGCAGGACTTGTCATGCTGCAATTATATCCAGAGAGATGGGAATTCCATGTGTAGTGGGAACAGATAATGCAACAGATAATCTTAAATCAGACCAAGATGTAACAGTTTCATGTGCAGAAGGTGATGAAGGACGTATTTATGATAAATTACTCAAATTTGAAGTAGAAACAACTAGTTTAGAAAACATTCCAGTCACTAAAACTAAAATTATGATGAATGTAGGTTCTCCTGAGCAAGCATTTGCTCATGGGCAAATTCCAAATGATGGTGTTGGATTAGCAAGAGAAGAATTTATTACAAATTCACATATTGGAATACATCCGCTTGCAATATTAGAATATGAGAAATTAAAAGAAAAAGCTAAATCAGATCAAGAAGTAGCAAAAGTAATTCAAAAAATAGATGAGAGAACTTCGGCATTTGATAACAAAGAAGCATTTTATGTTGAGACTTTGGCTATAGGCATCGCAAAAATTGCAGCATCATTTTATCCAAATGATGTGATCGTAAGATTAGCTGATTTTAAAACAAATGAATATGCCAATTTAATCGGTGGTCATTTCTATGAACCAGAAGAGAGCAATCCAATGATTGGATGGCGTGGAGCTTCAAGATATTATGATCCAAAATACAAACCAGCATTTGAGATGGAATGTAAAGCACTTAAAAAAGTCAGAGATGAGATGGGTTTAACTAATGTAAAAATAATGGTACCGTTTTGTAGAACTGTAGATGAAGGCAAAAAAGTCATCAAAACGATGGAAGAATTTGGCCTAAAGCAAGGTGAGAATAATCTTGAATTATATGTAATGTGTGAAATCCCTAGCAATGTTATATTAGCTGATCAATTTGCAGATATATTTGATGGATTCAGCATAGGTTCCAATGATCTAACTCAACTAACTTTGGGATTGGATAGAGACTCAGAATTAGTAGCACACATATATGATGAGAGAAATGAGGCAGTAAAGCGATTAGTTTCACAAGTGGTAAAGACTGCACAAAGCAAGGGAAGAAAAATAGGAATTTGTGGACAAGCTCCATCAGATTTTCCAGATTTTGCTCAATTTTTAGTTGAATGTGGAATCGATTCAATGAGTTTAACTCCAGATACAGCAATAAAAACTAAATTAGCAGTAGCAGAAAAAGAAAAACAGTTAGGAATAAAACCAGGTAAGAAAGCTACAGTATCTGCTTAATAAAAGAGTTTTTTTCTCTTTTTTTCTTATTTTTTTCTATACTAACTAAATAATTAAAAGTCTTAAATTACAAAGAAATATATAGAAATAAAAGATATGAAGGTAAGCGCTATGGTAAAATCTAAAGGTCCAGAACCACCTTTATTTGGAGATATTAAATTTTATATTACAAAAAGTGATAAATTTAGTACACTAAAGACACTTGATTTTCCCCAAGAATTTGAAGCTCAACTAATAGGTTATAAAAGACATGGAACTCTTCTTGTAGCTTTTAATTATAATGGTCATTCTTATTTTATGCCAAGTTCTGAATGTTCACCTCTTGATTATGCTATAACTCCTCAAAAATTACAAAATAAACTCAAAAGAAGTGTAAAGAGAGTTTTAATTACTAAATATATTGAATATCTTAGAGGATCTGAAGTTAGGGTCATACCTAAAATAAGTAAAATAAAAGACGGTAGAATCCCAAAGGATTTACAAAGTGAATGGATTGGTGAATTAATTGGTTATATTCACAAAGGAGATACTATATATTATCAAGTAAGCGGAGAAGATAAAGATAAAGTTAGAGAATTATCTTCTATGCATTTTATAATAGAAGCACCTCCAATTGAAAAAGAAGTATTTGATAAGCTAACAACTGAAAAAGCTCAAAAAGATACAGTAAAGAAAAAGAAAGTTTTAACTACCTTAAATGAATTAGCTGACTTTTTAGATAAACGATTTAATGTTGATGAAGATAAAGGATATGATATTAACTTAATTGATCATATTGCAGTACTTAAAGTAAGTAAAGGTGATATTGAAGCTACAATAAACCGTAGTTTAATAGTTAAAAAAGCAACAAATCCTTTCTTTAGAGAGACACTTATTCAGGCAATACAAGATTTTAGAAAATTACATGCGAGGAGGAAGAAACATGCCAAGAGGTTTTTACCACCTAGGGGACGTGGATTTAACCATTTTAGGCGGAGGTAATGAAGTAGGTCGAAGTTGTTATCTCTATTCTACTACACAAACAAATATTTTAGTTGATTGTGGTCTAAAAATATGTGATGAAGATATTTTAGAAAAAGATAAAGATTTAGTTCCTGATATTGATGATGAAATAATTGAAAATTTAGATGCAGTATTTATAACTCATGCTCATCTTGACCATACTGGTTATATTCCTGCATTAGTTAAAAAAGGATTTTCAGGAAAAATTTATGCAACTCCTCCAACTCAAGATATCTGTAGTGGTTTTTGGTTCAAAGAAGATCTTAAATTAACTTGTCTTTGGCATGATTGTATCCATATTTGGGAATCAAAACAAATGGAACCTTATTTTACTAAAGAGGACATAAAAAAGACAGAAGAACAATTTGCAAACCTAGATTATTTTTTCCCTGTAGTTATCAAGGATATGACGATAACTCCTCTAAATGCAGGCCATATTGTTGGATCATGCATGTTTAAGATTGAGACCGATACTTTTTCAATATTACATACAGGAGATTGTAATTGGAGATCAACTAGACTTTTGCGTGGGGTGCAAAGTACAATTGCAGAAAATACACCCAAGACTGATTTTGTGGTATCTGAATCTACATATGGAGATAAAATTAAACCAAACCAAAAAGAAATTGAAAATGAATTTCTAAAGCAGATGCAAGAAGCAATATCATCAAATGCAATAATAATTATTCCTGCTTTTGCAATTGGTAGAAGCCAAGAGATGCAACTTTTGTTGGAAAGCTATTTTAATAGTGATCAACTTCCAAAAGCATTGCGAGATACAGTTTTAGTAGATGGTATGGCAAAGACTGTAAATACAATTACTTCAAATTATTTTGATTGGACAAAGACAAGTTTTCCTAAGAAGATATTTCAGAGGGTTACAGGAAAGACAAGAAAAGACGCAATTGATTTTTTAAAAGCAAATGGTGGAATTGTAATATCTCCATCTGGTTTTCTAGAAGGTGGTGCAGTATTAGAGTATCTAAAAGAATTTATTCAATTAGATAGAACAATATTAGTGCTTACCTCTAGTTATATTCCTCCTGGTGGTAATTTAGATAATCTAGTCCATAAAAATAAGTTAAAAGTAAATGGAGAAGAGTTAGAATCAAAAGCAAAGATTTTATTTACTAGCTTCTCAGCACACAGTGATAGAAATGGGTTGGTAAGTTTAACTAGAACTTTAAGAGTACATAAAGCAGTATTAATTCATGGAGACCATAAATCAAGAGATAAATTAGCCACAAAATTACATGATTTAGGAATGAGAGTTTCTTTTTAAAATAATTTTACCCTTCTGTTTGAGATGTTTTATCTTCAGAATTATTTAGAGAAGAATTTATTTCTTCAACTTCTTGCTTTAGTTGTGAGAGTTGATTTTCATCTAAATTTGTTGGCTTATCTTCCATTTTAGATTTCTTTATTTGTTTTGATTTTATAATTCCAGCTACCAAAG
>CAYQAE010000023.1:0-19826 GCA_964415445.1 uncultured archaeon
ATGGTAACTTACACTAATAAATGTTTTGGTTATCTCAATTAATCTGTTAAAGATTATATTGAAGTTTATGCTGGAGGATTAATGGCTTCGTATAAATGCCGATAAGCGTTATAAGGTTAAGGCATAGTTCTAAAGGCACATATCTTGATATTCCACTATTAAATGAAGTTCATTTCACCTTATTTTTTTAAGAGACGAGATATTATTTTTTCATAAATTTCCAGGTCTTTGTCACTATAAAGCACAAATCGAATCTTTTTCACATATTGCAGATTAAGTATAACTTCCAGAATATGAAATCAATGTATAAAAAAAATAGAAGATGGTAAAATAAATTGATAAATCAGAAAAAAAGTAGATTTGGAATTTTAATTCTTTTTTAACTGATTTTAATCCAGAGCAGTTTACTAATGCAACAACAAGGAATTAAAAAGATTATCATAATCATCAATACGATTTTCCCAACGGTGCACCATAAACTTCTGACATAAAGCCTTTTGCAAAAAGAGTTTTTTTTCAAGTATAGTTGTCAAACGACTAAAAAATTCATCATCAGTATTATACAATACACTAGTGTGATACTTTTTTGGAATAAGTTCAGGATAGGAAAGACGATTTGGAAGCAGCGGAAAAGAACCACATTGAATGGCCTCAACAATTGAAAGTCCAAAATTTTCCTGAATAGCTGTACTGACAACTATATCCCCAGAGACGAGGAGAGAAAAATATTCCTCACGAGACTCAACATATCCGTAATGAAAAATGCGTTCAGAGAGCTGATTGATAAGATTTTTGTATTTATTAGACGGATTAGATGGTGATTCGCCTAGCAAAATTACTTCAAAATCATATCCTACGTGCATGCATCGAATAAGTGTCTTTAGAAAAAGGATAGGCTGTTTATCATATTCCCAGCGATGGTTCCAAATTATCCGTGGCACATTATTTGTAGAAGAGCGTTTAGCGATATTATCTGGGGTATTAGTTCCCGGGTAAAGCGTGATGGATCGGTCCTGTGCTCGTTTTATCCAATAGTCAGCTGACAGAGCCGTGTGGGGTATTTCATGGATAAACGATTCGAGTGCCTGGTGATAGCTATTGCGATGGAATTTAGAATTATATATCACAAAATCGGCTGTAACAGTATTCATGAAATCTATCCACTCAATTTGGAAATCCCTTTTCTGTTTGGTGTTTCGGGGGTAAGTATGTTGATTTTCATGAACATACAATACAACAGGCGGACAAGTTGGACCTACAAGAGCCTTCAGCTCGGCTACATTGCAAAGGCTGGTCAAGAAGATGAGATCAAATTCTCCAAGATTACCTACATTCTGAATAATTTCTGTAGCACTCACTTTCATTCGCCAGCGCCAGAGTTTATCTGATAGCTTAAAAAGGGAAATCTTGTGGCGAGAGTGTTGTATCAAACCATCAATAAAAACTCGATGTGACCCACCATAAAATGTTTCAATAGCAGCGATTTTTAATATTTTATCCATGAAAATTCTCTCAATTTTTATCAAATTTTAAGATTACACCCCTAAAAATAACTTTTCATTTAATTTTCAGGATCACTTTTCAAATCTTTTCATATTTTTAAATTTTGATTTCTATAAAATTTAAAACTAAAAAAATGTAGCACTGCAACTTTTGCTCTCAATGCTTATTATGATTGTGAAAATAATGGCATTGATCTAAAATTTAGCTTATGAAAGGAGATATAATAATTGTGATAAGAATTTATTCAAGTTAATACTACAAAATATGTAGGGAAATTATGGTTATAATCATCAATTATTTTACTTCTAATTTTTGAAGTTCTAAAATTCTATCGCAAAGTTTTTCTATTGATTTTATAGCTTCTGAATCATATTTCACTTTGCCACTTTCAAATGCCATCCCACAAATACCTCTATTAGCAGGAATCATCTCATGTTTCAGAAAAAAAGAATTGATTGCATTAATAGCACTTTGATGTCCATATTTTCTACCAACAACTAATGATGCCCCTATTTTATTTCTTAGTACTCTTCTTATACACCAGCTACGGTCAATAAATGTTTTAAGCTGGGCACTTATATTATTAAAATAGACTGGACTCCCTAAAAAAATCGCATCTGCTTTTATAATTTTTGGAATGATTACATTTGTCATATCATCATTTATGATACATTTCTTTGTCTTTAAGCAAGCCCAACATGAATTACAAAACTCTACTTTATAATCGGACAGTTTTATTAGTTTACCTTCCAATATAGCAGAGCATTTTTTTAATAAATATTCTGTATTGCTGTTTTTCCTTGGGCTACCCGATATATAAACAATTTTCATTATTTTTCTTATCAACTGAGTTTACAGGTCTGTAATAAATTTTTTATCTCTTCTTGAATCGACCATTACAAATTTTAACTTTTTCTAACCGAATTGAAATATTGCTTGAGTTTTTTAACATAAAATTCAATCTGAAACTTTTTTCTCATTTTAACAAATTATTCTGCAGATTTTCTAAGCAAGGTCATTACATAGGCATTCAACATCATGTTATATTAACCACAAATTAAATTTTAGTTCTATTCACTTTTTTCCCAACGAACTTTTTACGGCTTCTTTAACTGTAGTAACGTCCTTTAGATTCAGTGTAAAATCATGATTCTTTTTTATGTCCAAGTCCGTAACAACAACATAATCTGTAATATTAAATCCTTTATGTTCCAATGTCTTTTTTGCGCATTTAACACCGCAGCCATCTATGGCTACGACTCTTTTTGCAACTTTTGTTGATTCAACAATTCCAGGAACATTTCCTCCTATCCCTGCCAAACAAAATATATTCCCAACATCAGACTCTGTCAATTCAATTGCGGCCTGATTTGCAATTTGTCCTACATTTGAGCCACCCGAACAGGGAAATAACAATACTTCTGTAGGTTCACACGTACATTCTTCTTTTTTTGTTTGTCCACCACAACATTGATCCTTATCAGCCATAGGTTTTCACTTCTCGCTCAAAATCATATTTATTGCCTTTTTTATTTCAGATTCGTTTGGAACTTTTCCAGCAGATACTACAATATCTTCAACAACAAGCGCCGGTGACATCATAATACCGTACTCATCTGCTTCTTTTGACATTATATCATACTTTTTCACAACTACTTTGTCTCCATATTCTTGTGCTGCTAATTTTGCAACATCTTCTGTTGCTTTGCATTTTGCACAGCCTGGAATAGGTCCAAATATTTTCACTTCAACCATAATTTACCCTCCTTAGTTTTTCATAAACTGGTTATTAGATATATTAATCGACTCTTTTTTCG
This sequence comes from uncultured archaeon, assembly GCA_964415445.1. Taxonomy (GTDB): domain Archaea; phylum CAYQAE01; class CAYQAE01; order CAYQAE01; family CAYQAE01; genus CAYQAE01. Next base: position 3,321 of record CAYQAE010000023.1, read on the forward strand.
AATTTAGTTAATATCAACCTTGTTAATAAACCAATCATATTCAAAACAACAATTTCTGTTATTTGTTGTAATTGTGTGTTCGCTCATGTTTTAGCACCCGATTTTGATTGTTTTGTCCAGCAATTGGGACATAATGGTAATCTTTGTACTGAACAACATAGTTTCATCTCATAATATTTTACTTTATTTTCAGGTACATCTTGGGAGCACATACGACATTTTAACATTTTTCACACCAACCCCTACTTTAAGCAATTATTCTGTAATAGATTTGACAATAATCTCTGTAGCACGTTTTACGTCGTTTTCGTCAATATATTCATCAAACGATTTTATGCTGTCACTTATGATATCTTCATGCAATGGCTTTTTCTTCATATTAATATCGTGTACAAGAACAATGCTTTTTGAGATATTTAATCCGGATTTTTCAACGATTTTTTTTGCACATTCCATAGGACAACCGTCGACAGTTACTATTTTTTTTGCTGCATTTGCTTTTGCATGTACGGGTTTTAAATCTGTAGGTAGTCCACCCATACAACCAATACAAGCCTTCTTCAAACCAAGGTGTTTAACTGCGTCCATGCTGCTCAACGCAGCAACAATTCCTGTATTTGACATACCTCCAAAACATGAAAATATTACATTTTCATGTGTGTTTTTTCCTGCTTCAAATTTTATATCATGTTTATTGTTTTCAACCATTATTTTCACCTCATGTTAAAATATTTCCATAAATAATTCCACATAATGTAGCAATAGCGATAACTAACAGAATATATGTGAACGTTTTTTTAGTACCCATTGCTCTTCGAATAGCAAGCATATTAGGCAAACTAAGTGCAGGACCTGCTAACAATAAAGCCATTGCGGGACCAGATTCCATTCCTAATCCCATAAGCGTTTCAACAATTGGTACTTCTGTGAGTGTTGCGATATACATAAGCGCACCTATCACACTTGCGATGAACACATGATAGATCGAATTACTCCCAACAACTTTTGATACCTGCTCTTCAGTAAGTATCTCTCCAATCATACCTGTAATAAACACACCTATCAACAAAAGTGGAATAATCATTTTAGCTATTTTATATGTTTCTTTTAGCCAATCTTTGATTTCGGCGTCTTCAAAACATTTTTTTGTCCAAATAATAAGAATAAGTATTGGTACACTTAATATAAGGAGTTTTTCGAAATTCGATACACTTACGCCACCAAGTACTAAAATTATCACAAGAATTATCATAAAAATAGGCACGCGATATGAGTTGTTTGTATTTTCTGTGAGATATCGTACTTTTTTTTTTGTTGTTTGATTTTTTTTATCATCTGATGTAAAAATGAGTGCCATAAGAGTTCCTAAAACTAATGCCATCGTAATTGCAAAAACCGCACGAGCAAAACCAATTTCAAACCCCAATACTCGAGCAGTATACACAATTGCAAGAATATTAATTGCAGGTCCTGAGAACAAAAATGCTGTTGCAGGTCCAATACCAGCGCCACGTCGTTTTATCCCTACAAACAAAGGGATAACAGTGCATGAACATACAGCAAGGATTGCTCCAGATACCGATGCTAAAGGATATGATAATTTTTTTGGTGTATTAGGTCCAAAATATTTCATAATCGCGTCTTTTTTTACAAATGATGCAATAGCTCCCGCTATAAAAAAAGCAGGAATTAGACACCACAAAACATGTTCTGAGAGGTAATCACCAAGTGCAACAAATCCACCTTTGATAATATAGTTCATTTTCTTAAATCACTTCCAATTCATAATCTTTTTTTCTTTCATTGTAAACTAACAAATGAACAGTTGTTCAACTGTAACAATATATTTAAAAAAATTGTGAACAACTTCAGAAATATGGAATCCCCATTAAAATGTAAATTACCTGAAAATTACGTTAATAAAATATCTGAAAATTACGGAAAATTCGAGAATATTACAACATTGATACCTGATATATCTTCTTCGAAGTATGAAGCTAAATTTTTTAGTATACTGAGTGATCCTACAAGATTAAATATAGTCAAAATACTTGTAAAAGATGAAGTTTGCGTATGTATTATTTCAGACCTATTGAAGCTTGATACAACTTTAATTTCACACCATTTATCAAAATTGAAATATTTAGATTTGATAGACGAACGTCGTGATGGGAAATGGATCTTTTATAGAGCAAAAAAGAAATTAATTACCTTTTTTGATAAATGTGATGATCTGCTAAATAGCTTTAAGCGCTAAACTAAGTTCAAACAAAATCTTTCTTTCAAAGATTTCTAACCAACTTTTTGAACTACTTGACACGTTTTTTTAAATACAACGATTAGTTAGAAAGCTCCATAGGGAGTCACTAAACAATTGTTATATTTGTGAAAAAGCTGTGAAAAGTTAATTGGTAGAAAATTGAAGAAACTCAGAGCTTGCTTTTTGGATACATCTAAGATTGTTTATTCGAAAAACCAGATCCTCAGCGGACCTTAATAATCATTAATAAGATTTTATTTATTTTTTATTATAACGCATAATTATTAAATCAGTTTGAGATATATCTTTATTTAAAATATGGTTTATATAGTCTAGATTTGAGGGATTTGAGATGGAATTTCCAACAGTTATGTTAAATGTAAAAACGTATGAACAATCTATTGGTAGAAAAGGAATTGAACTTGCAAAAGTATGTGATGAAGTAGCAAAAGAGACAGGTAGGAGTGTTGTAATTTGTCCACAAACTCCAGATTTAGCAAAAGTATGTGATGAAGTAGATATACCTGTTTATGCACAACATATTGATCCATATGATCCAGGCAGTCACACCGGATCAGTTTCAGCTGAGGCAATTAAAGAGGTAGGATGTGAAGGAACTTTAGTTAATCATTCAGAAAATAGAATGAGATTAGCTGATATTGAATTTAATATATCTAAATGTAAAAAACTAGGTTTAAAGACTGTAGTATGCACCAATAATCCACCAACTAGTGGGGCGGTTGCAGCAATAAATCCAGATATAATTGCAGTTGAGCCTCCTGAATTAATTGGAACAGGTATTCCTGTATCTAAATCCCAACCTGAAGTTGTAACAGATACAGTTGAAGCAGTAAGAGATATTAACAAAGAAATTCATCTTTTATGTGGTGCAGGTATATCAAAAGGAGAAGACGTAACATCTGCGCTAGAGTTAGGTACAGAAGGTGTTCTTTTGGCTTCAGGTGTAGTTAAGTCTAAAGACCCAAAAAGTGTCCTAGAGGCTATGGTTGAAAAATTGGGGTGAATAGTTGGAGGATATTATAGCTTTAATTGATCCTTTCTCAGATGAAGCTAAAAAGCTATTATCTGAGATACCATCTATATCTTCGCTTCCAAAAGATACTGAAGAAAAAGCAATAAATCGATACATATGGAAAAAAAAAGATGATCTAATTCCTAAAGAATTGCTAGATTCTAATAGTTTACTTCTAAATATTAAAGAGGAAATATTTACTTTTTTTTTCATACTTCAAGCGTTATCTGCACAAAGATCACCTTATTCTTCTTTAGCTAGATTTGTTCTCTCTTGTGAACATGATATCTTATATAATCGTCTAAAAAAATTAATTCATGATTTAGATGAAAAAGAGGTTATTTCTCAACTTTCTAAGAAATTTGATGTATCTTTAATTAAAAAAGATAGAATTGAGAATACATCTGTTGTTTTGCCTAAAACTGATCTATATAAAATCACTGATTCTCCAAAAGTTGATTTTCCAAGATATGCTATTAGATGGTGGGATTTATCTAAATTATTTGAGAAAGGTATTAGTTTATCTGATTATTATCTAAGTTCAGGTTATATTATTTTAACTCCATCAATGTTTTTTAACCTATATTCTAATTTTATATTACTTAACGCTAGGGAATATATCTCTACTACTGCAAAAAAAATGAAGGACGTAGAAGTTCATCATAGAATAGAATCTTTTTCAAAAAAATTAAGCGATGAATTTGAAGAAGAAGTAAGTAATGTAGTTTTAGGTGATACTAAAGCAGAAAAATTTGATCCAACAAGATTTCCACCTTGCATAAAAATAATATTAGGTGGGCTAGGTGCAGGTAATAGAAATTATGGCATAACTGTAGTTTTAGCGCCTTTTTTGTCTTATGCAAGGTTATGTCCATATCCTCGAACTAATGTAAAAATTTCAGATTGTACAGATGATCTATCTATTGTTAATGATGAAATCATGCCTTTAATTGAGGAGGCTGCCGCAAAATGTGATCCACCTTTTTTTGCAGACGAACCACAAGAGAAAATGAATATATATTATCATTTAGGATTTGGCCTATCTAATACACCTAGATTAGATGATTCAGGTAGATCTAAATGGTATATGTGTCCAAACTGCAAAAAAATTCAGAGAGAAATTCCTATAATTTGTAGACCTGATAATTTATGTTCAAAGATTAGAAATCCTCTACAATATTATAACGCTAAAAAAAATCAATAAGGCTGACTTACATCGCCCAAAACATGTCTTTCACAATTTGGACAAATTGGTAATTCTCCTTTTAGTTCTGCACCACAGTCTGGACATCTTTCTTGTTCTAAGATTGAAGTATCTCTGGGTAGGGCAGCTTGTCCACAATAGAAACAAAATTTAATATCATCAGCCAGTGGTTCACCACAATTAGAACAGAATCTTTCTTCTTTTAGAATATTTGGTTGTAGAAGGTATGATTTTCTATATTTGTATTTGGGTATATTTTCATTTTTCTTTTTTTTGAAAAAGGAAAACTTTTTCACTTAAAATCACTCTTTTTCATATTTAATATCTGGTATATAAACTTTTGTAAAATTATTGTTATTTAAATAATTTATGAGATAGTGGATTAATTTGCTTACAAAAAGAATAATTGCTTGTTTAGATTGTGATCTAAGTATAAATAAAGGAAGAGTAGTGAAAGGTGTTAAATTTAAGAAGTTAAAGTATGCAGGAGATCCACCTACCCTTGCAAAAAAATATTACGATGCGGGGATAGATGAACTCGTTTTTTTGGATGTTACAGCTTCATATGAGAGAAGAGAAACTATGGTCCATGTGGTTAAAAAAACTGCAAAGAATGTTTTTATGCCCCTAACTGTAGGTGGAGGTATAAGAGAACCTCAAGATTTTGTAAAAATGCTAAAAGCAGGTGCAGACAAATGTTCAATAAACACTGCGGCTATAAAAAATCCTGATTTAATAAATAATGCAGCTAAAATTGTAGGTAATCAAGCGGTAGTTGTGGCAATAGATGCAAAAAAAAGAGAAGTTACAAAAGACGATTCAGATAAAATAACTGTTGAAACTGAGGAAGGAAGATTTTGGTACGAATGTAGTATTTATGGTGGTAGAGAATTTACGGGGGTTGATGCTATTTCTTGGGCAGAGGAAGTTGCAAGTCGAGGTGCTGGAGAGATTCTACTAACTAGTATGGATCATGATGGTATAAAGGAAGGTTTTGCTATTGATTTGACAAAGGCAGTGTCAAAAAGAGTATCCATCCCTGTTATTGCCTCTGGTGGTTGTGGGAAAATATCTCATTTTTATGATATTTTTAAATTTGGATATGCAGATGCAGCCTTAGCTGCGAGTATATTTCATTTTAATGAAATATCTATATCTGATATAAAAAGTGAACTTATCAAGAAAAATATACCAATTAGAAGAATTTAGTGTCAACTATTTTTAGACCAAATTATTAACCCTACAATTAATAGACCTACAATTACATATAACCAAACATAAGCTCTCCAGCTAGATGTAGATGATTTTATTTTTAATTCTACAATTGATTTTAAGGAATTATTAGTGGCAGATGTTGCAGAAACATTTATGTAAAAAGTTTTACCTCTTTCAATACTTTCTGATGCAGATATTGTTATTGTAATTATTGTAGTTTCATCAAAATCAAGTTCTATCTCTTCGTCGCTTAAACTAAAACTTAATCCTTCAGCTGAGGTGATATCTAGATAAAAAGTATCATTTAAGTCTCCAATATTTATGAGCATAACTTTTAGTGTAGTCTCTTTTCCTGGATCAATTTTTGTTTCATTTTCAACCGGTAGCAAAATTAGATCATGTATAAATGGATCTGATATTATCATAATATTGTCCATCCACCAGCCGCCTGAAGTTAGAATATTTAGTGCTGTTATATTGAATTTTAGGCTAATATTTTGACCGCAGTAGTTTGAAATATCAAAATAAGATCTTCTCCAGCTAAGTTGTGCGCCACTGTATCTTCCTAATAAAACCCAGGAAGATCCATTATATATCTCAATCTCTACAATTGATGAACTTTCAGTCTCTAGACTCCAATTAGTTGCGTCATGGCTTGCTCTTAGATCATATTTGTTAAAAAAAGTTAAATAAGCATTTTCAAAATTCGATAAGTTAATTTGCTGAAAAATTAAGGCGCCAAAATATGTTTTGTTGTCAGTTGCATTTATAGTTGAATTATCTTTATGTCCAAAATACCAACCATAGTTACCTTTATATGCATCTCCAAATTCTTCTGTATCGTTTAATATTTGCCATTTATATCCCTCAGATGAGCTGTATGAATCATTCCATCCAATATCTCCATATTCTACACTATCATTAAAATAGATATCAGCTACTTTTGTATGAACTATTTTTCTGTTGTTTTCAAGAATTTCATCATTTTTTAAATATACATATACCTCTATTATATATTGACCTTTGTTTGTAGGTGTGACAGTCTTTTGTATGGTGGTAGATTCTTCATAACTCAATTCAGATATTTGAAAATTTTCTGAAGAAAATATATTGTCTTTAGCATATTTTTGATAGTATATATTTAGATTAACTTCAAAATTAGTTTGTGTATTAATACCTCCGTTTAATATTAGTGCTTCGATGGATAGAGATTCTCCTAAGTCTATTATTTCTTCTCTTTTTATGTAATTTATTTTAATATCATTGTCAGCTAATTTTGAGAGATCTGCACGCATCACCGATCCAGATTTATTAATATCTGTGATTCTCCATCCTGTTTTTATTCCTTCATAATCATTACTGCTAGGTGTAGTTGATGGTCCAAATCCACTTTTAGTATCTTTATAAGTGTCTGAAGCATCTATTGGTGAATTATTATTATCTGCTTCTTCTAAATCTACAAGTCTATGCAAATCATTTGAATTATCTGACATACTCTCATCTATATGCCAAATTAGAAGTCCGCTACCCGGGAGGTCGCTATCGTATCCTATTTGTTGTCTATTTTCTACTAAAAAATATTCTTCTTCTCCTTCCTCTGAAGTTTTTATAGGTAGTTTGTAGACCACAGCATTAGTTTCTACTTGGGCTATAGCTTTATCAAGCAGTGGGTCAGTAACTTCAATAGGTGTAATCCATCCTAATTTTATTTTTGACCAGGCACAAAAATGTGCAGGATTTGATCCGGCAGGATCACCATTCCAAGACCCTTCTGACATCATACCCCACTTTCCAATTCCATCTGAAGTACCATCTATATCATAAAGGTCAGGCAAATGTCCTATATCATGCCCTAGCTCATGTGCAATTATTCCCATAGGAGAAGTTTCCGCTGCCATGGTATAATCTTCTATTTTTAAATTGGATGTAATTTGAATTGATACCGACGAATAATGTGACCAGATTAAATCTCTATATCCTGAATTTGTTTCTTGACCGTCTCCTGCATGGATTACCATGATATAATCTATGATCCCATTTCCATCCCTGTCAAAATTTGAAAAATCAACACTATCATTTGCCAAAAGAACAGTTTCTCTAACTAACCTATTTGGGTGGCCATTTGCGTAATCAATATTATCCCCAAGATCTTCTCCATAATACTCCATATTATGTGAACTTGCAAAAATTCCAAAGGTTGATCCGTTAATAGTTAATTTTCCATAAGAGTTTTTCTGATAATAATCTTTTACAGTGGAGGTAGTATCTCCAAAGATTTTATTATTTATAGTTGTTTGTGGAATGCTAAATCCTTTATTTGTAAAATTAACTAAAAGAACTGCTATATCGATAGTACCTGTGACTTGTTGAGTTGAAGCTTCTAGTTTAGCTTGATAGGTATTTGGCACATAATCTAATGAGTTTGCAGGATCAGGTGGCATAGGATACATAAAGCCAGATACATTATTATAAAATAAAGTTAATAATAGAGCAGTCAATATTTTCTTTTTCATAATATATAAATATATTTAAATTCTATTTTAAATATTTATCACTTCTTGAGTTGGGTTTTTATGATAAAGTAAAATTTGAGAATGATTTTGATTTTTAAAGATAAGTGAGCTTTTTACAGAAAGGTATATATATTTGGTTTATATATCATATATATAAGGTAATGGAGAGGTCATTGATATGAGTGAAGATTTAGTACCTTTATTTGTAAACGTTCCACGTGAAGTAAAAGAAAAATTAAAATTATATAAATCACGTACTAAAGAAGATTTTACTACTCAAGTTGTTAATGCTGTTCGAGAATATCATGAAGAAGAAGACAGTGTTAAACGTAAATTGGATACTATTATAAAAAAATTGGATATGGGTATACCTTCTACCCCTACTAAAACTGTATCTAAAAAAGATAGTGCACATGTGAAAGAGTTAGAAGAAAATTCAGAAAGAATAAGAAAAATATTAAGCCACGTCTGGGATTTAGAGAAAGAAGAAATCATGAATTATTCTAAAAATCCTTCAGAAGGACAAACTGCTGGGATGAAACTTCTGCAGACAGTTTGTATGAAAGTAGGAATTAGCAGACAAGAAGCTATTGACCTATTTAAATGGGTCTTAGGATTAGCTGAGACTTAATTATATCCCAAATTTGCTTTTTTGGATCTAAATGCAAGAGACCATCCTATAAATATCCCAAAAAGAAGTAAAATATTTCTATATTCAATTATATCTTCCCAAGCAGTATTTAGACCTCTCTCAATTATAAGTATTTGATAAAAACCCAAAGCTGCAAAAGCAAAAGCTAAAAAAACAAAATAAGATGTAGAATCTCTCTGTTTTTTAAAAAAACTTTTTAAAATCCTATTTGAACTCCAACCCCAAGATATAGCTAATAAAACTAAACTTAATATCTTGTAACTCTTTTTTTGGATGAAAGTTGCTTTCTCTAGATTGATATTAATAATAAGGACAGAAATTATAAAACACAAAGTCATAATTAGAATATTTGCTTTGTAATCTATTTTATTTTCACTAAATATATACATTATAAATAGAAAAACACTAAAAATAGCAATAGCGACAGTAGAGTTTCTCATAAAGGATATTTTTTGTAGGGGGATAATTATAGCTATACAAATAAATATTGAAAGTAGAATCTGTTTTTTGTAAGTTTTAAATTTTGTATTTGGTATTATATTCTCTAAAGTTTCTTTTAGAGCTATTATCAGAAGTATACCTGAAGCTAAATAAATTAGCAGTGCTATAATAATTACAGGATACATAAAGTAGGTAAAATCATAATCTGAGAGGATATATATTGCACCTATTATTATAAGTATAGAGAGAGAAATTAATCCTGAAATTTTTAGACTATCTATTTTAATTAATCCTATTGCAAGAGATAGATAGTATAAAATAAATAGAAGAGTAAAAAAAATAAGAGTTTTATATTGAGGTGAGTTTACATCTTCACTTAACCTAACTGTAGCTGTTGATAATATAATTAGAGATATTATTCCCCAAATCAAACTTGATTTCATTTATTGGGCACTTTCTTCTCCTTTATCCATTTTTGTTTTTTCAAAGAGTGTATTGTAGATATCCCTAGGATCATCTAAATTATCCAGTATTATAGTAGCATCTTCGCCTGCTGTATCTATTGAGACGTCACCGTATCCAAATATTCTCTCAATTATTCCTTGAGATATTTTTATGTTTGTTACTTTATTTAGTGGTATGTTATTTTCTTTTTTGCTAAATACTCCTTTTACTTTTCTAACTCTTTGATTTGTGACATAATATGTAGTTTTTCGCCGATCTAGCTCACTAAGTAATATAGTTAATAGTCCAAATAGTATTAGTCCTATTGTTGCAGCATATCTAATTTCTATACCGCCAATTTTATTCTTCCAGTTTGATGAATCAAAATATATTGTTATAGCAATAGCGCCTGCAATTAAAATAATTCCAAATATATATCCCCAAAGATATGTGATCCACTTTGGTTTTCTTTTTTTGAGAATCTTTTCATTCTGAAGTAGCCAATCTTCTCCCATATAAAACGCCTCAATATTATAATATAGTTGAATTTTAAGAGAGTTGTGGTTTATAAAATTTAATTATTCTATAGATAGATATCTAGCCTAATATTTTTTTTATTAAATAAGCGAATTAGCGGATATTTTGACCTATTAAAAAGCTTAGGGCTCCTCCCATCAATGTAAACCAAGCTATTGTAAACAAACTAGATGATTCTATCGAGTGAGATATGTTAAGTACAACTAAACCTGTAATTACTAATATTGGTGCAATTGAATACCATAAGGCCCTATTTTTTGCAGCACTTTTTGGTAATTTTATGTAATTTAGAAGCATAACTACTAAAAAGATAAGGACAAAAACAATTAATCCTAGTTGAAATGCTGCTGCAGTTGCAGGTTTATCATATCCACCCTCAAAATCTGTGCCTACATGTGTTTCATAAGTTGTAAATGATACAATAGCTGTAATTATTGTATAAATTGAGGGTATATAGATTAACTTTTCTTTCTTGAGAATAATACTTACAACCCCAAATAATGGTATTACCATAGCAACAGAACCAATTATTCCTAAATAGCTAATTACTGAACCTACATCTGAACTTTCAGAAGCCATACTAAAATAATATGCTACACTAAACATTGCTGATATTATAGCAATAAATAAAAAGAAAAAAGAAAACATAAAAGCAGTTTTTATTTGTCCTTTTACTGCTTCTTGATCTTCATAAGATTTTAGGGTATAATATTTGCGCATAATGATATAATAGACGATAATTCCAATAATACCGATAATTAGAGGTACAATTATTCTAGTAATTTCAAATACAGAGGCCATAATATCACTTTTAATGCAATTCTCTCTTAAAAAAACTTATAAATATGGTTAAAATTTTTAAATTAAATTTTGAAGTTCTAAATACTTAAAAATTCTAAAGCTTTTGATTTACTGAGCTTTAATAATTTTGGTTTTACTTCATTTACTTTTTCTTCACCAAAACTAGCTGTTAATCTCTCTAGAAGCATATCAACTATTTTTGTTAATTCTTCATCTTTAATTGATTCATTATTTATTTTTAGATCTTTCAGACAATTTCTCAATATGATATTGCCTAATCCTGAAAAATTTACATTAATTATTTTATTTATTTCTTCAATGATCTTGTCCATTTTTTTCAACTTTTATATATATATTAGTTTGATATGCTATATTTTTCATAAAATTTAAAATGTTATGTTACTTCTAATTATATGATAATTATGGCAGACTTGATGGTTTATAGCTTTTTTTTGGCAATAGTTGCTGGAGCAATAGGATTACACTTTTTAACTAAAAAATTAAGTACAGACGAAATTCAAGGATTTTTGCGTTTGGTACTTTATATATTTATGATATGGGTTGGTATGATTATTAGAGAATTTTTTGATGATTTATCTTCAGATGCACTTTATTTGACTGGGGCTGCTTTAGCAGTATTTACAGTACTTCTTTTCACTGCTTATTATAACGTGGAGACTATTGAAAAAATTAGAGAAGCAGAAGATAGCGAAAAATAAATATTTATTCAAAATTAAATCTTCTATTTTTATAATTAGTTTGAATTTGAAATAACAACTTTTTTTTGTATGCTAGATAAGGAAAATTTCTATGGATGTTTATGACTATTTGGATTTAATTGAGAGTCAAGCTATTAAGATAAATGAAATTGCAAAAAAAGCAAGAAATAAAGGTTTAGATCCTACAGGAAATACAGAAGTTCCATTTGCTAAAGATTTAGCTTCAAGAGTTGAAGAATTAATTGGTCCAAAAGGCGTGGGACAAAAAATACGAGATTTAGATAAAGCGGGTTATTCTCGAGAAGAATTAGCATTGTTAATTTCTAAAGATATTGTTAATCATAAATTTGGTGTATTTTCTGATAAAGAAAGTGCAGAGAAAGCAATAAGAACTAGTTTAGCAATTTTAACTGAAGGAATTGTTTCGGCACCTCTTGAGGGAATATGTAAAGTAGATATTAAAGAAAATGATGATGGAACTCAATATATTGCAATATATTTTGCAGGCCCTATTAGATCAGCAGGAGGAACAGCACAAGCATTAGCAGTTTTAATAGGGGATTATATCAGAAAAACAATGTATTTGGATAAATACAAGCCTAAAAAGGATGAAATAGAACGCTATGTTGAAGAAGTTGATCTCTACAATAAAAAGCTGCGATTACAATATTTGCCTTCAAGTGATGAAGTTAGGTTTGCAGTATCTAATATTCCTGTGGAAGTGACAGGTGAACCCACTTTAGAAGTTGAAGTAAGTGGATTTAGAGATTTAAAACGAGTTGAAACTAATAGAGTACGCGGAGGTGCTATTTTAGCTATTGCTGAAGGAGTACTTCAAAAAAGAATGAAAATAATGAAATATGTATCAAAGTTTGATATATCTGGTTGGGATTGGCTAGGAGAAATCCATGCAAAGGATGAAAAAGAAGAAAGCGATAAAGAAAAAATTCAAGATTTAGTAAAACCCAATCCAAAATATATGAAAGATGTTATTGCAGGTAGGCCTGTTATATCTTATCCGTCTTCTAAATGGGGATTTAGACTAGTTTATGGTAGGTCTCGAGCGACTGGCTTTGCAACAGCAGGGGTAAATCCAGCAACAATGTATCTTACTGATGAATTTATGGCTTTAGGTACTCAAATGAAAATAGAGAGGCCAGGTAAAGCTGCTTGTGTTACACCTTGTGATACAATTGAGGGACCACTTGCTCGATTAAAAAATGGAGATGTTATTCGCATAAATGATCTTGAGTTAGCAAAGAAATTAAAATCCGAAATAGATGAAATAATCTATTTAGGTGATGTATTATTTAATTATGGTGATTTTTTAGAAAACAACCATGTTTTATTTCCTTCACCATATATTGAAGATTGGTGGCAGAAAGAATTAGCTCAAAAAGGATTAAGTATAGCAAAAATAGACCAATTTTCTGCAGTAGATCTAAGTAAAAAACATGATATGCCTCTGCATCCAAAATATACTTTTTATTGGAATAATTTATCATTTGATGATCTAAAGCGGCTTTTGATATATCTTCAAGAGGCTAAACTTAAATTTAAAGACAATAGGTTATCATCTATTGAGATACCCTTAGATAATCGAAAATCAATAATAGAAGATTTAGGGATAGAGCATAAAGTTTTGGATAATAAAATTATAATTAAAGAAAATTCATACCCTCTTCTTTCATCTTTGGGTATTTTAGATGAAGATAAAATTGATATAAGCCCTTATGATGATATTAAAAATGACAAAAATATATTAGAGCTTATTTCCAAAATAAGCGGTATTAAAATAAAAAATATATGTCCACATACTATTGGAATGCGTATGGGAAGACCCGAGGCTTCAAAACCAAGACTAATGAAACCTGCACCTCATGGATTGTTTCCAGTAGGTCAAAGTGGAGGCAAAACTAGGAGTTTTATCAAAGCTCAAAATAATAATACAATAGATGTGCAAGTAGCTGAATTAGAATGTGAAAATTGTGGAGAAATTACATATTTATCCAAATGTCCAACATGTGTTAGGAAAACTAAATTGGTTTATAGCTGTCCAAAGCACAAAAAAAAGGATTGTGATTGTCAAAATAAACAAATATCTTTAAGTATACAAAGTATTCCTCTAAAAGAACTTCTAAAGGATGCAGAAGCTAGAATAGGTCTACTTCCTAAGGAAATAAAAGGAGTAAAAGGGATGACAAGTGCTTATAAAATTCCAGAAGCATTTATGAAAGCAGTTCTTAGAGCTAAAAACGGAGTATATGTATTTAAAGATGGAACAATTCGATATGATGGTATAAATATTCCACTGACTCATTTTAAACCTAAAGAAATATCTGTATCTGTGGATAAATTAAAAGAGATTGGTTATAATTTAGATATTGATGGCTTGGAATTAGAAAATGATGGTCAAGTTTTAGAACTTCTGCCTCAAGATATAATAGTTTCAGAAGACTGTGCAGGATATATGGCAAAAGTTTGTCAATTTATTGATGATTTATTTGAATATTTTTATCGACTTCCAAGATTTTATAATGTTGAGACAAAAGAAGATCTCATAGGTCATCTAGCAGTCGGTTTAGCTCCACATACTTCTGCGGGTATTTTATGTAGAATTATTGGATACAACAAAAGTCAAACTTTAATTGCACATCCTTATTGTCATGCTGCAAGAAGAAGAAACTGTGATGGCGATGGTGACTCTATTATGTTACTTATGGATGTTTTACTTAATTTCAGTAAAAGATATCTGCCTCAAAAACGTGGAGGCCAGATGGATGCGCCTTTAGTTTTGACTACAAAACTTAATCCTTTTGAAGTTGATGATGAAGTTCATAATATGGATATAGTATCTGAATATCCTCTAGAATTTTATGAATTAACTGAAAAATATCCTACTCCTGATATGGCTGCAAAATTAATTGAGAAAGTAAGTGATAGATTGGGTAAAAAAAATCAATATAACCAATTTCATTATACTCATGGCATTTCTGATTTTACAAAAGCACCACTTAGGACTGCTTATAAAACTTTAAAAGTGATGGAAGAGAAAGTAGATGCTCAATTAAATGTTGCTAAACGGATTAGAGCTGTTGATGCCGATAATGTAGTTGATAAAATATTGCAAACTCATTTCTTACCTGATTTAATTGGTAATTTAAGAAAATTTGCTACTCAAGGATTGAGATGCCCAGATTGCGGGATGAAATATAGAAGAATACCTTTGGGTGGAAAATGCTTTAAATGTAGAGGAAGGATAATATTGACAGTACATGAGGGTGGCATTAGAAAATACCTTGATTTGTCTCTAAAATTAGCAGAAACATATAATATTATGAGTTATACCAAAAATAGAGTAAAATTGCTTTATAATGAGATAAAAGAATTTTTCACCCCACAAAAAAACAAACAAACATCTTTGATGGATTTCTTAATCCCACAAAAAACTTAAATTGATTAAATTGAGTGAAAGTTGTTTTACTGATATGGGTGCAGAACATCTAGATTGGTCTGTATGTAAAACCTGTGAGTATTTTGATCTCTGCTATAAGTTAACTCTTCTTAAAATCACAAAGGAAATTTATTATTCTTTGACGGCCCTAATTAATAAATATCGCTATTCTGGAGAAAGTTATGTTTAATTATTTTTTATATTCTTCATATTCTTCTTTTATTCTATAAATTATTTCTGGATCATCTTTTATTGCTCTAGCTACTGATACATAATTTGCACCTGCTTTTAACATTTTTCGAACGTCATGTCCATTTTTTACAGAATTATTGCCTATAATTGGTATTTTAACTTGAGTTTGAATTTTTGTTATCGCTCGCAAATCAGCTCTTGGCATTTTGGGAAGCATTGCATCTACATGAATAATATCAATGTTATATGATGCAAGTTCTTTTGCTAATTGAATATCATTTACTACATTAGTGCGAATTTTAACAGAAACAGGAAGTTTGGATCTTTTTGCAATTTTTACAAGTCTTTGAAGTTTTCTTGGATGTTGAAGTAGAAATTCACCTCCCCCTACGGTGGTCATCTCAGTTTGTCTGCAATGTGCGTTAATTTCTATCATATCTGCCCCTGCATCTTTTATTATATTTACTGCTTTTTTAAATGTACCAATTTCTGCGCATCTTACATTCACATTTATTTTGGTATCAACTTTAGCTAATTTTTCAATCTCTTCTTTAACATAATCTAGGACTTGAGGATATTTTGAATAAAACTCATGCCGTCCTTTTTGTTTCATTCGCATACCAGCACGAGATGTAGGTAAATCTACGTTATAACCTCCCAAAGTTACCATACTTGCTCCCGCTATAGCGGCTTTTTTACAAAATTCGGCATCAGAATATCCGCTCATAGCACCTTGAACTAATACACCATTTAATTTAAACATTCTTATAGCTCCAAGATATATTTTGATAAATTAATTTTGTCTTTGATTGAATTTAATGTAGTATTTGTGAATTTTAAATCTATGTTTCCATCATATTTTTCTTTTAGCATCTTATCTTTTGTGTCACCTATGAAGATATCAATAATATCTTCATAAAATTTCAAAACTGATAATGAAGTTGGTTTATACCCTGCCCCCACCATTAGTTTGGTAATAGGACCCGAAAACGCATGAGTTTCAATTATTGGAGATATTGCTATTGTTGTTGCATGACTCCT
>CAYQAE010000023.1:19836-22823 GCA_964415445.1 uncultured archaeon
TCCTTTTTAAAAGATTTTTCATATTCTCAACTTTCAAAATTGGACCAATGCTTGTGATAGGATTACTAGGACCAATTATAATACGATCTGAATTTAATATTGCATCTTTAATTTCTTTTGTAATGTTACTCTTTTCTATATTTTCGTATTTAATTCTAAATATATCTAATTTAGCATTATGTTTTATTAAAAACTCATTATAAGTTATATATCTTAATTTTGTTTTGATTTTAGTAGTTATTTTTTGATTGCACATCGGATATACGTTTGATTTTATTTTAAGTTTTTTGCAGATTTTTTTAGTAGCTTCAGTTAAATTGTATCCTTTTTTTAATAAAATTGATCTATAGGTGCACAAAGCTCTATCTTGATCTCCTAATTGAAGTAATTCTTTTATTTCAAATTTTTTTAACATTTTATGTACTTCAAAACTGTCATTTTTAATTCCCCACCATCTATCTTCATTAATTTGGTCACATAAAGTATATATTATTGTATCTATATCTGGACAAATAAAAAGATCATTTTGGTATAAATCTTCTGCAGTATTAACTATTATTGTAATTTTCTGATTTGGGAATATTTTTTTTAGTCCTTGTAATAGTTTTGGAGTTCCTGTCCCTCCAGCTAATAATGTTATCATCTAAATCATCTAAATAAATCGTTTTGATTTTTGTAAAATATTTTTGATATACTAACATCTTTTTTTGGATAATTTAATCCTTTTACAATTGCTATGGGAGTTTTCTCATTTGCTTCTCCCATTATTAAATTTGCAGCCGCACAAATTTGGTCACATAGAGCAATTTTAGTTGTTTTTATTTTATTTTGATATAAATCTTTTTTTCCTTCTAGATTTATTAGAAGGTTTATATTTGAACTACCAATAGCTTGTCCAATACATCCCTTTCTAAAAGCTCTACCCATAGAATCAGAAATTATTACTGCTATATTTTTGTTAAATAATTTTACTAATTCTTTTCTTATTTTTTTTGCAGAAGAGTCTGGATCTTTAGGAAGTGTTGTTACATATCCTTTTTCAATATTTGATCTATCAACACCTGAATTTGCACAGATAAATCCATGGTGAGTTTCGGAAATAATTATATTTTTTTTAGATCTTATTATGTTTTTTGATTCATCTAAAATTACTTGACATAACTTTGGATCTTTTTGAGTCTTTTTTGCTAATTTTTTTGCTTTCTCTGTAACTTTAATTTCATTTAACTTTTTGATATTTCCTTCACTTTTTGAGATGATAGTTTGGGCAACAACAAAAATATCTCCTTCTTTTATCTCAATTTGCTCTTTGCATAATTTGTATATTAATTTGGGTATATTTGTATCTTTTTTTATGAGCGGAACATTTTTTAGTGCTATTATATCCATTAAATCACATATTACTGTAGATTTAACCTGAAGATATCTACTAAAGATATAAAAAATGTGTTTTGATATAAGGTTTTATGGTTAAATTTGGTATTGAGTTAGTTCCTGATAAGAAAATATCAAAATTAGTTGAATATTCTAAAATAGCAGAGGAGAATAATTTTGAAAATATTTGGGTTACGGATCATTTCATAAATCGAGATGTATTTGTAACTCTAACTTCTATAGCTCTAAATACTAAAAAAAGCATAATTGGAGCAGGAGTTGTAAATCCTTATACTCGAAATATAATGGTAATAGCCAGTGCAGTTAAATCTTTGTATGAATTGGCACCGGGTCGTGTTGTTTTAGGATTTGGATTAGGTGATAAGTCTACTTTAGATATTTTGAATATAAAAAGAAAAGAAGTTTTAAAGACAGCAAGAGAAGCGATAGAGGTATTTAGAGAAATTTTCTCTAAAAATAAGGTACAAAAAGATCGTGATATCTTCAATTATAAAGGAGCAAAATTATTTAAGCAAAAAAATTTAGATTTACCTATATACATGGGCGCACAGGGGCCTAAAATGCTAGCATTGGCAGGTAAGATATCTGACGGAGTTTTGGTAAACGGATCTCACCCTGCAGATATAAAATATGCAATAGATCGCTGTGGAAATCCTAAAATTGATTTTGCAGCATATACTTCTTTTTCGTTAGCAGAAACTAAAGATGAAGCCATAGAAAGTGCAAAACCCATAGTTGCTTTTATAGTTGGAGGTGCAAATAAAATGATACTAAAAAGACATAATATTGATCCAAAGCTAGCTCAAGAGATTAATCGAGATTTAGCATTAGGTAAATTTTTTGATGCTAAAGAGAAAGTGAATAAAAATATGGTCGATGCTTTTTCTATTTGTGGGACAAAAGATGATTGTATTAGACAAATTAAAGAATTAATTGATGTTGGAACAAAACAAATTGTAATTGGATCACCAATTGCTCCGGATGTTAAAAAAGCGATTAATATTATTGGCCAAGATATAATACCTATTTTTTGTAAATAGAGAATCTAGCTAAGTATTTTTTCTGTGGCTTCAATCAAGTCTGATGGATCAAAAGGTTTTTCTAAAAATTCTTTAGCACCAGCATCTTTTACTTTTTTTACTAATTGTTTTTGGCTAAGCGCACTACATGCAATTATATTTGCATTGGGATCAAACTCAATTATTTTTTTAACGGCTTCTAAACCCGACATATCTGGCATAATTATATCCATAGTTACTAAATCAGGTTTAAATTTTTTGTAATATTTAATTCCTTCTTTACAACTGTTAGCTTCACCTACTATCTCATATCCATTTTTTTCATAGATATCTTTTAGCATTTTTCTCATGAATTTTGCATCTTCTATAATTAGTATTTTATTATTCATTTTTTTACAACTTCTGTGTATGCTTATCATATAGCAAATATAAGTTTTTATTTTTGTATAAGAGATTTAAGATTTGTTCAAAGAGGTTATTTGGTTAGTACTTTTTTTACAATTTTCATTAACTTTTCTGGTTGAAATGGTTTTTCTATGAAATCTTTGGCTCCTACTTTTAGTGCATCTATTA
>CAYQAE010000024.1:0-13565 GCA_964415445.1 uncultured archaeon
TTTGCAAGAAAAACATGCAAAAGATAAAGAAAAAGCTAGAAAAGTAGCACAAGCTATTGAATCTGTATCTGTAAATAAGATAGCAAAAAAAATAGTCAGTGATTTGATTGAATTGAGATTAGTGATTGAACTTGATGATAAAAAGCTTAAAGAAAAAAATATTACTTTATCTGAAGTTCAGAAATCTTTAGAGAAGAAAACAAAACTCAAATTTAAATCTCAAGATAACATTTTATTTGTAAAACCTAAAAAATCAACTCTTATTGATCTTCGTAAATTGAAGACTAAGATATCAAATACATCAATTAAAGGTTTATCTGAAATAAAAAGAGTACTTCTAAGATATGATGGAAATGAATGGATTATTCATACAGAAGGTAGTAATTTAGCTAAAGTTTTGACAATTGAATATGTTGATTTTAGAAGAACAATATGTAATAGTATTACAGAAATTGAAAGTGTATTAGGTATAGAAGCTGCTCGTAATGCAATTATAAATGAAACAAAAAGAACATTATCAGAACAAGGTTTAGATGTAGATATCCGCAATTTAATGCTTGTTGCAGATTTAATGTCTTGTGATGGAGAAATCAAACAAATTGGTAGACATGGGATCAGTGGGGAAAAAGCATCAATACTCTCTCGTGCAGCTTTTGAAGTTACTACCAAACATCTATTGCAAGCGGCAACTGTTGGAGAAATTGATGAATTGCAAGGAATAACAGAAAATGTCTTAATTGGTCAAGTTGTGCCTTTAGGTACTGGTTCAATTGATATAATGATGAAAGGCGGTGTTGAATCTGAATCTAAATGATGAAATTAAGCGTCTATTTTCAAGCGGTAAAGTAATTGTTGGTTCAAAAAAAACAATAAAAAGTCTAAAGATGGGAAAAACGAAAGGTTTAATAGTAGCTCAAAATACCCCTAAAGAGATTATGGGTGATATAAATTATTATTCTCAGTTTAGAAACATTCCTGTTATAGAATATCCTAACAATAGTATTGAATTAGGTTCAGTTTGTGGTAATCCTTATCCTGTCTGCAGCATTGGAATACTTAATACAGGTAAATCTAAGATACTTTCTTCAAAAAAAGGAGCTAAATAAATGATTAAGTTAGGAACAGAAGAAATTCAATATATAGCGATATTTGAAAGTATTACAGGGGCTACAGCTAAAGATTGTTTAGTTCAAAATGGAAAAATTACTTTTGTAGTAAAAGAAGGCGATGCTGGGGCTGCAATAGGTAAAGGCGGTACTAAAATAAAACATGTGCGAAATGTAGTTGGAAAACATGTTGAAGTTGTTGAATATTCACCTTATGCAGAAAAATTTATCTCAAATATATTTATGCCAATTACTCCTAAAAAAATTAGGATAAATGATTCAAATGGTAAAAAGGAAGCTATAATTAGTATTACAGATAAACAAAAAGGTATAGCTATAGGAAAAAGTGGAAAAAATATTGATAAGGTAAAATCATTAATAAAAAGACATTATGATATAGATCATATTAAAATTGTATGAAGTGTTTATATGGCAAGGCGTTCAGGAAAAGTTATTAAACAATCTGTAGGTGATGAAAGAAGAGTAAGAACACCTAAAAAGGATGAAGTTTTTGGTATAGTTGAAGAGATGTTAGGATTTTATCGTCTTAAAGTCCATTGTGAAGATCAAAAGGAAAGGCTTTGTAGAATACCTGGAAAGATGAAAAAAAGAGTATGGATAAAAATAGATGATTTAGTGGTAGTTAAATTATCAGATATTGAAAGAGATAAAAAAGGAGAAGTTGTCTTTCGGTATACTAAAACTCAAGCAAAATGGCTTGAAAGACACGGTTATTTAAAAAATGTTGATTTAGAGGTTGTGTGAATAAAATGGGAATCAAATCACCTTTAGGAGAACTTGCAGCAAGACCGCTTATAAAAAAACGTAAGCATAGAAGATGGAAAGATACGGTATATAAAAGCCGTTCTTTAGGTTTAAATATCAAATCAGATCCTCTAGAAGGGTCACCACAGGCTAGAGCAATAGTCTTAGAAAAGAGACAAATAGAAGCTAAACAGCCAAATTCAGGACTTCGAAAGGCAGTTAGATTACAATTAATAAAAAATGGAAGGCAAGTTACTGCATTTTGCCCAGGCATGGGTGCTATTAATCATATTGAAGAGCATGATGAAGTCTTAATTGAAGGAATTGGTGGAGCAAGAGGAAAATCAAAAGGTGATATGCCTGGAATTAGATATAAAGTCATTAAAGTTAACAATATATCTTTATCTGAATTGGTCAAAGGTAGAAAAGAAAGAGTAAGGTGAATAGTTTGGATTTTAAATTATTTGATAGATGGGAAGTTGATGATGTTGAAATTCATGATCCTAGTCTCAAAAATTATATCTCAATAGAACCAGTATTTGTACCTCATTCTCATGGAAGGCATAGTTTTAGACAATTTGAAAAATCTAAAATTAATATAGTAGAGCGACTTTTAAATAAAATTATGAGATCAGGTAGTCAAAAAAAATTAAAAGGAAATATGATTCGTTCACGAGGCGGGACAGGTAAAAAAACAAAAGCATATAAAGCAATAAGACATGTTTTGGAAAAAATAAATGAAAAAACAAAACAAAATCCTATTCAAATTTTAATAAATGCAATTGAAGCTGCAGCACCAGCTGAGGAGACAACAAGAGTAAATCTAGGTGGTATTTCATATCATCAAGCAGTTGATGTATCACCTCAGAGAAGAATAGATATTGCTCTAAAAAATATTGCTTTAGGTGCTATGGCAAATACATTTAGAAAAAAAACATCTTTTGCAGATTGTTTATTTAATGAGATAATGAGTACTCACAATAAAGATATGAAAAGTTATGCTATACAAAAAAAAGAAGAAACAGAACGTATGGCAAGAAGTGCAAGATAAGAAATATGATTTTGGGCTTTAATAAAATTTTATAAATGTTAAATTAGACATTCAAAATACAAGATATATGGATTTAAGGTGTGAAATATGGCAGAAAAACCACATTTAAATATAGTATTTATTGGACATGTAGATCATGGTAAATCTACAGCAGTAGGACAAATGTTATTTGAAACAGGAAATATAAGTGAACAAATTATCAAAAAATTTGAAGGAATGGGTGAAAAAGGCAAAACTTTCAAATTTGCATGGGTAATGGATAATTTAAAAGAAGAGAGAGAACGTGGAGTTACTATTGATTTAGCACATAAAAAATTAGAATCTCAAAAAAATAGGTTTACTATAATTGATGCGCCTGGACATAGAGATTTTGTAAAAAATATGATTACAGGAGCTTCGCAAGCTGATGCAGCTATTTTAGTGGTTGCAGCAGATGATGGTATCATGGCTCAAACTAGGGAGCATGCAGCATTAGCATTTACATTAGGTATAAATCAGATGATTATATTAATTAACAAAATGGATAAAGTTGATTATAAAGAAGATGTTTATACAAAATTATGCGAGGATTTGAATAAGTTGTTAGGAGGTATTGGATTTAAAAATCCAAAAGCGTTTCCAAAGATAGCAGCAAGTGCTTTTGAAGGCCAAAATATAACTAAAAAATCAGATAAAATGACTTATTATAAAGGCCCAACATTGTATCAAGCTTTAGATGAATTTAAACTTCCACCAAAACCAACTGATAAACCACTAAGACTACCAATACAAGATGTGTATTCTATTACAGGTGTAGGATCAGTACCTGTAGGTAGAGTTGAGACAGGAGTTCTCAAAAAAGGAGATAAAGTTGTATTTATGCCTGGTGGGAAAAGTGGTGAAGTAAAGACAATTGAGATGCACCATGAACAATATGATAAAGCAGAACCAGGCGATAATATCGGATTCAATGTAAGAGGTCTTGGAAAAGGAGATGTTCATCGTGGAGAAGTATGTGGACATACTGGTAATCCTCCAACAGTTGTTAAAGAATTTACTGCAAAAATTGCTATCTTGCAACACCCAACAGCAGTAACTGCAGGTTATACCCCTGTATTTCATACACATACAGCTCAAATTGCCGCAACTATTACTGAAATCGTACAAAAAGTAGATCCAAAGACAGGACAACCAACAGAAAAAAATCCTGATTTTCTTAAAAAAGGAGATATGGCTACAGTAAAAGTAGTTCCTACAAAACCCATGGTAATTGAAAAAGCAAGCGAGTTACCTCAGATGGCTCGGTTTGCAATAAGAGATATGGGTATGACTGTAGGTGCTGGCGTCTGTATAGATGTAGTTAAGAAGTAGGCAATTACAAATGCAGAAGGCAAAAATAAAACTAGCAGGCATAGATCATATTAAACTAGCAGATGTATGTGGGCAAATTAAAGAAATAGCAACAAGAACAGGAGTTAAACTTTCAGGACCAATCCCACTTCCTACAAAAAGATTAGTAGTTCCAGTTAGAAAATCACCATGTGGAGATGGAACTGCAACATGGGAGAGATGGGAGATGCGCGTACATAAGAGATTAATGGTCCTTGATGCAGATGAACGAGCAATGAGACAACTTATGCGTGTAAGGGTCCCAGAAGACGTTAATATCGAAATTGCCTTATATTATACCTAAAATAAATTTATATCTTCTTTTATTTTTCATTAGAGATTTTTTAATTATTAAATATAGTTTGATCTTATTATATTTTCGAAAAATTTTTATCTAAAGGGGGTTTAAATATTTTTAATAAAAATTAGAAAAATTTCTGTGTTATCCCGAAAGATTTAAGTATAATGTTTTAATATATATATATAGGCTGTAAGTATTATTTTATTATAAGAGGAGATATTAATGCCTAATGAATTAGCAGATAAAGTTATAAAAAGTCTTGAGCCCTATATAGGGAAAGTTATAGCCCAAGCGAGTTTAAAAACACAATGTGCCAAATTAGGAATCCCTATGGATTCTTTAGATCCATCTTACATCGATAAGTTAGCTGAGTTAATTAGCAAAGCTATGGAGTCTTTTGGTAAAGATGGAGACAAAATAAATCAAGCAATAAAATCTGTTGTATAATTTTTTTATTTTAAAATTATTTTTAATATATTTTTGTTAGATATAGAATTATCTAGTAAATCTTTTCTTTTTATAACTACCTTTTTTGACTTTTTATTATGTATAATTTTCTCATTTAATTTAATTGTTGATATTGAATAATTTTTGTAGTCTAATTTAGAACTATTTAGATAACGAATTAAATATCTATGATTTGCAAAATTTATCTCTAATTCGATTTTATCAGATTTTTTAAATTGAATTTTTTTAAGCTTAGGTTCAACTTTTAGATCTCCAAGAGAACTGCTTATTCCAAAAATTTGATCAACCATAGTATATACTAGCCATGATGCTGAACCAGTAAGATAATGGTATAATCCTCTACCTTCAGAATTAAAATATTCAGGGATTCCTGGATATATTTTTGATTTTTGGGTGTTATTTGCCATATCATATACTGATTTGAAAATTTCATATCCCTCATCTACATAGCCACGCTTATATAGTGCATAAATTAACATAACTATCATATGTGAAAAAAAGGCTCCATTTTCTTTATCGCCATATGAGAAAGCAAAAGCTCGGCCTAAATTAAGTTGGATTTCTCCAAAATTGGTATTTAATCTAATTCCTCCAAATTCAGGATCTTTTAGGTTTTTTTTGATGGAAGATAAGATTAAATTAATTTGATCTTTGGATGCTATATTTGACAAAATTGAAAAAACTTGACCGGTGAGTGTCATCCTAATAGATCCATTGATTTCACCTTCAACTTGATTTTGATCATTGTTATAATAGCCATTAAAAAAAGAGCCTTTGTCAGTTTCAATCCATTCTTGATTCTTTATAATACTTTTTAAATTGTTTGCTTTTCTTTTAAGATCTTCAATTAAATCTGAAATTTTTATTTTTATTTTTTCTCCTCTGAAGTTATCTAAAATATCATCTAAGTATTTATTCAATATTTTTCTTTTTTCAGAGATAGAATTATAATCTATAGGGTTGTTTATAGTATCTAGGAGGGTATATATATCTTTAAATAATTCTACTTCTTTTTTATCTATCAATTGTAGATATTTAATAATTAAATTTAGATTATTATAATACATACAGCTGAAAGCTACAGACTCACCTCTCTCTTTTGCCATATCTAGTCCGTCATTCCAATCAGCATTTTCTAATCTAATTATATTATGATCTCCTACATTAAAAAAAGAAGTTAGATTTTGAACTAGTAGATGTTCTAGGATATTACCATAATATATTTTGTTTGAATCAGTCTTTAGAATATTTTCTTGACTTTCTTTCCAATTTGGATCAATTTTTTGACATCTTAGAATGAATTTATCTCTAAAGTAAGTTTGTTCTTCAAATAGAATGTCTAAATCTCCAGTTTGTTCAATATATTGAGATAAAGTTAAAGTTGGCCACATGCCATGGTCCATCCAGACTCTAGTTATGTTATTTCTGTCAGCGATAAATTCTCCCATTTTTTTTCCTACTATTGTTGCATTTGTGCCATCTATTCTTACTCCAGAAAAATTGTTTATAATTAATTTGTGTGTTTCTTTTGGATATTTTAATAGAAGAGCAAGACAATCTTGCCATATATCTCTCCAACCACGTCCTCCATATCCATAATCAAAATCAGGCAAAAAAGAACAACCGTATACTTTCCTAACTAGAGGTTGAAAAGTTACCCAGCGCATCCACCTGTCAAAATTATTATCCCCTGATCTAAATCTTATTTGAGATGTTTTTTCTAACCAATATTTCTTTGTTTTACTTAATTCATCTTCTGATTTTTTATAATTGTTATATTTATCTTTGTAAGATTTAATTTCATTAATTTGTCTGCAAATTCCTAAAATTGTTACAAATTTTACCCTCTCCTTAGATTTAATTTTCAATTTCTTGAACTTTATTCCACCTATAGCTCCTTCACAATTTTCATTAGGTTTGATATCTCTAAATACAGCTTCGGGCATGTCTAATCCATTGCCTTCACCTACAAAATTATTCAAAGATTTAAAGATATAATCTGGTTTTTTTTGTCCATCATAAAAAGAAAAAACAAAATAATTCATATTATTAGTTAAATGCCCCCTTTCATCAAATTTCATTGTAGGTTTTAGAATAATACCATCTTTATCTTCTATGAATCTATTTAGAAGAGATGTAACATGTCTGTGATCTCGAATATTGTCTACACTCCGGCCAAAGATAGGTATAGCCACAGTAAAATCTATCTCTTTTGATCTATTATCTTTATTTTCTATCTCAATAAGCGAAATTTCAATTTTATCTCTATTTGAAGGTATATAAGTTGTTATATTTGATTTTAATTTTAGATCTTTGTTGTATCTTGAAATTTTGTGCCATCCAAATCCACAAGTTAAATTAGATTTTTCAAAGGTGGGATTAATTACTTTCTTTAGTGAAGCATTAGCACTTACTCCTGTAATCGACCAAACGTTATTTTCACAAAAAATCCAGAAATTTCTACTATATTTAGTTTCAGATAATCCTTCACGGGTTGTAGGTTCAAGTAAAAAATTATATTTTGAAGTTTTAATGTCTCCTCTTAATTCAGGTGTGATTGAAGACATCATACCTTCTTCATTAAATAAGGGAAAATAAAGTGCTGAAATAAATTCAGGATAGGGTATTTCAAAGGTAGCATTATCATCTATGAATTTCCACAGTTTGCCTTTTCTATTTTTGCAAGCTAATCCACCATAGTTTTTTGAATTCATATTTAATTCCTTATAATATCTCTTATTATACCTTTTTATAAGCGATAATAAATATTTCTAAATAGAAATATTTGTTATATTCTTTTTTGAAAATGAGGTTTTAATTATAATAACATTTTTATATACTTAACTTCTATATTTTATTATATGAATTTAAATACAATTACCTTTTTTCTTATTGTAATTTTGGATTTATTAGCATTCATTTTGGTATTGTGGACCATCTATGAATTTGGTAAAATAGATAAAGATCAGTTTAAATACCATATGATAGGTTTAGGATTTTTTTCTATAACATTAATAACTTTTGTATTAAGATATTTCATTTTTCCGCCACTTTCTAGTTTAGAAAATGGTATTTTTGAATTTACTTTAGTTCTACCACTTTTGATTGGAGTTTATTTCTTTGTAGAAGGAACGAGATTTTTAGCAATGCAAGAAAAATCTGATTTAGAAGAGAACAAATTGCATCTTTTTTTAAGAAATTTTATTTTAATTGCAATTGTATCTAATATATTTAATTCAATTATCTCTGTTTATTCTGAAGATATTTATGAAGTTACAACAGCAATATTTACAGTTATATTGATAATTGTACTTATTTTAGCCACTTATATCGTTTTTAATTATAAAAAAGAATTTAGTGATTTGCTCTCGGTAGTATTGTTTAAATATTTGGTAGGTATACTTTTATTTTTAGTCTGTGGTGCATTCTTATCAGGAATTTTATTACCTATAGAGGGCGGAAATTATACATTTTCAGATTTATCAACTTTTAGAATTCTTTTTGCTCTCTATTTTTCAGTTAATATCTTTATTTTAATTATTATTTGTTTTAATTCTATTTTGAAATTTAAAAAAATTTTATTTCAATAAGATGAGCTAGATATTCAAGAGCTTACTGTAGCCCTCTAAAGCGGGATCATCAATAATTTTTTCAGATAATACTTTTTTGGTTAAGGTTTTTCCAAGCTGAACTCCTTCTTGATCAAATGAATTGATATTCCAAATTAAACCTTGAAACATCACTTTATTTTCAAAATGAGCCAGTAGTGCACCCAAAGATTTTGGTGTGAGTTGTTTTGCATAGATTAAACTAGATGGTTTTTCTCCTTCAAAATATTTATTTAGATCTTTATCATCTTTGCCTTTGGAGAAAGCCACAATTTGTGCACATAAATTTGCATTTAGCTTTTTTTGTGAAGTAGATCCCATAAATTCAATATCATAAGTAAATTGTGAATTTTCAAATCCAATAAATTGCATGGATACTACTTCAGTGCCTTGGTGAAGTAATTGATAAAAAGAATGTTGTCCATTTGTTCCACTTTCTCCAAATATAATTGGTCCGGTTTTATAATTAATTTTTTTACCTTCTCTATTTACGCTTTTTCCATTACTTTCCATATCTAATTGTTGCAGATGCGCTGGAAATCTATGCAGAGCTTGGCTGTAGGGCAAAATTGCTGTAGTATTATAGTATAGAAAATTTCTCTCCCAAATGCCAATTAAGGCATCCATCAAACTTGCATTTTTTAATATGTCTCTATTTAGTGCAGATTTATCTGATTCATGAGCTCCTTCTAAAATTTCTCTAAATACTTCTGGTCCAAATGCTAAACTAATTATGGCTCCTCCAACTGCACTAGTGGATGAAAAACGTCCACCAATAAAATCATTTATATAAAATGATTCAATATAATTATCAGATTCGGCCATTGGACTTGATTTACTAGTTATTGCAATCATATGTTTTTTTGGATCTATATTTTTTGAAGCTTCTTTCATTTTTTCAATTACAAATTTCTCGTTAGTTTTAGTCTCTTGAGTTGTTCCACTTTTTGAAACTATAATAAATAATGTAGATTCTAAATTAATATCATCTAATACTTCATTAGCGTCATCAGGATCAACATTAGATATAAATTTTGCTTTTAGAAATTGTTTTCCCTTTACTTGTTTGATATCATTTTTTAAGGCTAAATATAAAGCACGTGGTCCTAAATCTGATCCACCAATACCAATTTGTACAATTGTATCAAAACCTTTGCCAGTGGATCCAATTATTTCTTTTGAATGAATTTTATTTGCAAATTCTTCAATTCTATTTTGCTGCTCTATAAAAAAATCTCTCATATTTTTTTCTTGATAATATACATTATCCAAAATCTGTCCACGAGCTAGATGGTGTAGGACCATCCTTTTTTCACTAGTATTCATTATTTCTCCGCTCAAAATTGCTTTGTATTTATCAATTACTCTTTGCTCATCTGCTAAATTTTGCAAATTTTCTAGTATCTCCTGATTTATCAATTTAGCTGCAAAGTTATAGTTAAGTTCAGAGAAATTTATGTTATATTTTTCTATTCTTTCTTTGTCTAGATCATGCTTTAGACTAATTTTAGTCTTTTCTTTTAATTTTTTAAGTTCAATATATGCTTTTGTGATATCTAGATCTTTGTAGGAGAATTTCATTTTTATCAGTTAGCTAATTTATCTAAACCTAATTCAAAAAATGTTATTGGATTTTCAAGTTCAAAATTAGAAATAATTTTGGGATGAATTTCACCAAATATGCCTATATTATTTTTATTATTTTGAATATTTGCACTTCTGCCTGAGATAAAATAAGGTTCTTTTGCATAATCTAGATTATAATCCAAATCTAGATGATATAAAATAGCTTCAACCTTAGATTTAATTTCATTAAATGAAGTTTTTGCCGATATTATACCTCCAAATAATTTATAATTTTCAATTGGTTTTTTATTTATCAATTTAGCAATTTTTCCAATTTCAAAAATTTTTATAGGAAGTTCTACATGTCTATTATTTTTGAAAATTTGCATAATCGAAGAAATAGTATTTGTTTTGATCATATTTTGTTCTGTGGATGCAGAATGAACAATATTGATAGAATTTTTATCTTTAAGATCAACTAGATCAAAATTAATCTTCGGATTGGATAGGGTAAAACTCATAGTTTCTTGAAATCCAAAACCAACCATTAAAGTTCTTAGATAGTCAGATAACTGATTATTTTTTTTCCCTATTGTGCTAATTTTAGGTAATTCGGGCTTAAATTCATCATAGCCATAAGATATAGCTATAGCTTCCACTAAATCTACTTGATGCAATACATCTGTTCGATAACTTGGAATAGATACCTCAATTTTATTTTTGTTATCTTTGGCTTCAAATCTCATTTTTTTAAGTAATTTAGATATTTCTGAATTGGAAAGTTTAATCCCTGTAAGTTTTCCAACCATCTTTGGATTTAAATTCATTTTTTGTAATTTGAGATCAGGAGTTAATCTAGTTTTATCTGATATTACTGAAACTTGATTGATCTTTGCACCTCGCTCTGCTAGGGCAGTAGTGATAATATTGAGTGTTTGAGATATAGTTTTGTAATGTGTGCCTGTTACGTCAATGAACAAATTTTTTGTATTTTCTGTAACTCGAGTTTCTTCACTATTTATAATTGGTGGCATCGAAAGTACTTGATCTTTTGAATCTATCAATATTGGATATTTATCAAAATTTTCCAAAATATTTGCATAATCAATGCCTTTTGGATGATCTGTTAATATTTCATCTAACCTAAACTTAGTCTTAAATTCTAAGGGTATAAATTCAAAGTTTTTATCCATAGCTTTGTAAGTTAATTTTTTGGTAATAGTATCTGCATCATAAACTCCAATTGATGCCTTTTTTCTTTTTCTGCCTAGTGTATCGTGTAATTTCTCTTGTATTTGCATCAATGATTCAATTGCATAATCTGTGAGATTGACCTCTGTGATATATGCTGCAACTAAATAAGGTCTTATATTTGATAGGGATAAATCAACTTTGATTTCGAATTCTGATTTTTTGGTCTCATATGTTGCAATTCCTTCTTGCATACCTAAATAGCCTCGCAATGCACGAGCAAAACCTTCAACAGAAATTAAATCAGGTCTGTTAGGAAAAATTTCAAATTCTACTTCATCTTTAGTGCATTTTTCTAAAGGTGTCCCCATAAGAGGTATAACTAGTTCTAATTCATCATCTATTATCTCTCTACCTACTAGATTAAATAAATCTTCTTTTTTGAAAGTTACAACTGCCATTATATCACCTAAAGTTTCAAATTATCTCCGATCTCTACTACTTCTGAATTTTCAGTAACTTCTCCTATTTTATATGCTTCTAAATTATGATTTTTTATTTTAGATATTATATCATTTTCTATATTTTTATTGCAAATTATACAAAATCCAATTCCCATATTAAATGTTGAGAACATTTCTTTTTCTGATACTGATCCTATCTCCATAATATCTTTGAATATTGGTTTCATTTCAGGTGGATTATCAATTTTATATCCAAATTTTTTATTTAGCCTTTTTAGATTTAAAAACCCGCTACCTGTGATATGGGCTAATCCATGAACTTTAAAATTCTTAATTAATTCTAAAACTGCTTTTACATAAATTATAGTTGGTATAAGTAGAGCTTCACCCACTGTAATATTTTTATCTGAAGGAAGGGGATCTGATATATCTAAATTATCTAAAAGAACTTCTCTTGCTAGGGTATATCCATTGCTATGGAGCCCGCTACTTTCTATTCCGATTATAGAATCTCCTTTTGATATGGTTTTTCCTGTTATGATTTTATCTTTATCTACATATCCTATAGCGGTAGCTGCTAAATCTAGGCCTTTAACAATTCCTTTTAAGGTGGCAGTTTCTCCGCCAACTATATCTATGTTCGATTGTTTGGCACCTTCATTTAGACCTTTTGCTATCTCTGATATAATTTTAGAATCAGTTTCTTCTACAGCAAGGTAGTCAACCATCGCTATTGGTTCAGCACCAACTGCAATGAGGTCATTTACATTCATTGCGATACAATCAATACCAACAGTATCCCATTTTTTCATCATATTTGCTACAATTATTTTAGTACCTACCCCATCTGTTGCCATAGCTAATGCCTTATCACCAATATCAATTAATCCAGAATAACCTTCTTCTAAATTTATTTTTTTTCCAAAACCATCTCGACGATAGGATAATGATTTAACTATATTATTCACTACTTTAGCTTCTTTTTTTATGTCTACTCCTGATTTGGCATAGGTATATTCTTTCAAAATAACCACAAGTTATATTTTTTGCATATGTTGTGAACTACTCCTATCCTTAAAAAGGAGTTTTCTACGAGTCCATCACTGCTTCCACATAGAGTGAGGTTTATCGCAGATTACCAATAAAAAATTGGTAGCCCGTCCACATGGCATTCTGTGATAGGCATATGCCAGATATCACAATACAAATCTGTTGATATCAACTTTTGACTTTTACCACAAGGGTGTGATATCTAACAGGATATTATTGTAATACACAACTATATTAATACTTTTTTATAGAGGGATTTCTTTATGAAATACGTTTTTCATATCCCGGCTTTTTTTTTATCCTATTTCATAAAGTATTTTATGGGTAAAGAAATTAAACTTTCATAAAATTCTTATGAATTTAGAAGATGAATTATAATACACTTTAGTTGTTGTTTTTAGTTCTAAATTACATTAAAATGACTTCCTAAACCTTATATTTTTTTCAATATCTATTCGGGGTGCTTTTTCCATAAAAACTAAAAAAAGAAGTTTCAATATTTTTTTTTTGACGCAAAAGTTAAAAATAGAATCACATAAAGACTTTACATATAATTATTGAGTTAGGTGGTTTTTATGGCTTTTCGAATATTTCGAAAATCAATGGTATTGACATGGCGCGCAAAAA
>CAYQAE010000024.1:13575-22800 GCA_964415445.1 uncultured archaeon
AAGAGATTTTTAGCTTTTGTTTTAATTTACACAATATTAATTACTATGACTGCATTAGGATTAGAATCTGATAGTTTGTTTACAGTTTTAGTTGCAGCACTGGGAGGAGTTGCTGTTGCAACTGTTTATGGATTTTTATTAACTTCATTTAGAAAAAAAGAAATTGCTACCTTAAAATGTATTGGATGGAGTAATAATGATATTAGGAAGTTAGTAATGGGTGAAATATTTACAATTACGTTTTTAGCCTTTATATTTTTACTTGAAGGGTTAATTCATGTTGTAGGATTCGATGCATATCTTGCATCAGGTTCAGATTCACCAATTACTCCTATAAATTTATTGCTATCTGTATTATTTGTGGGTGGATTTCAAATTCCCGGTATAATGATATCCAATCTAAGATTATTAAAAGTAAGGCCAATGGTGGCTCTAAAGACATAATTAGGTGATTTATATGACTGTAACTGTTATTGCTGCGCATGATATTTCAAAAGAATATAAACGTGGAAAGGAAATAATTAGGGCACTTAAAAATATTGAACTTGAAATTAAAGAAGGAGACTTTGTATTAATTTTGGGGCCTTCTGGTTGTGGGAAAACTACTTTACTTAATATATTGAGTGGCCTAGATGTACCTACTTCAGGACGTGCATTTTTAGATGGACAAGACACTAGTATGTTAAATGAAAGTTCATTTCCAAAGGTAAGATTAGAAAAAGTTGGATTTGTATTTCAAGAATTTAATTTAATTGAAGATATGACCGTAATTGAAAACGTAGAATCTCCTCTATACCCTACAAAATTAAAATCAGGAGAAATAAGAGAAAAAGCAATGAAATTACTTAGATTAGTTGATTTAATTGATAGAAAAGATCATCTTCCTAAACAACTATCTGGAGGAGAACAACAAAGAGTGGCTATTGCAAGGGCATTAGTTAATGATCCTAAAGTTGTATTTGCAGACGAACCTACTGGTAATTTAGATACAGAAACTGGGGAGGAAATCTTAAAATTACTTCAAAGGCTAAACAGAGAACAAAATGCTACAATTATGGTTGTAACTCATGATACTACTCTTACTAAATATGCAAAAAAGACTATTAAATTGCATGATGGTAAGATAGTAAATTAGGTAGGGAAATTGAAATTTGGAATATCTACTTCATCTATAGAAGTAGACTTTTTTGTTCAATTAAAGAAACTTTCATCTAAATTTGAAGTAGTTGAATTAGCACTAATGGACGTTTATTTAGAGGAAAATAAAATAGAGAAGATTAAAAAAATCTTGAAAAATAATCTAACTTGTATTCATTGTCCAATAGTAGATGTCAATTTATGCTCTCCAAATAAAGGTATTAGAGAAGAAAGTATAAGGCAAGTAAAAAAATCAATAGATATAGCAAATAGATTAGAGGCAAATCCTGTAAATGTCCATTTTGGTCGATTACCTGCTTTTTCTGCATCTTCTGAAGAGCTTGAAGAAATTGATAAAAAAACAAAGCAAATTTATTTTCAATTGGGTATAGAGGCTCTAAAAGAATTGGTAGGATATTCAAAATCAAAAAATATTGATTTATGTGTTGAAAACATGCCAAAGGTTTATACTGAATTTTGTTATTCTTACAAAGAGATTGAAAAAGTATTGAATGAAATTGATATTTTGTTTACTCTTGATTTAGGTCATGCAAATACAGTTGATCCTAATTTAAGTTTTAAATTGATTAATTCTTTTTCATCTCGACTTAGACATCTTCACCTTCATGATAACAACGGAAAGTGGGATCAACATAATAAATTGGGTGCTGGAAATATTAGCTGGGATAAAATTTATAAAAAATTGAAAGAAGTTGGCTATAGCAAATATGTAATTTTTGAATTGTCTTATGATGATACTCTAGAGAGTCTAAATACTTTTATATAAAATAATCTTTATTGGTATCTATGGCAGAAAAAAAGGATGAGAAAGAGAAAAAAGAGAAAGGATATAATATAGGACAAATTAGAGATTTTCTAAAAGAAGAATCTTTTCTAAAAGAACTTGTTGATGATTGTTTTTTAACCCAGGATCAAGTTATTTTACTTCTTTGGCGTCATTTAAATAAAAAATATGATGAAAGCTATGAAAAATATGATAAAAAACGCAGAAAAACATCAGCTCGTATGATTAATTCTAAAGCTCTTCGAAAAATTGAAAAAGCATATATGACTTTATATAATGTTCCTGTTTATACCTTACTACCTGGTTTATATATCTCTAGATTAAAAAATTTGATTCATATTGCATTTGAAGATAGACCTAATTTAGTAAAACAATATTACCATTTTATTAGAGGTAAAGAGAGTTTCAAAGATATGACAGTTTTGAATTTTGAAAATACAAAAGAGATATTAAAAAAATTTGACTACAAATCTACCTTTTTAACTCAAAAGCAAGCTCTATATTTGGCTTTATATAGTTGGAATTATTATCATGGTATAATTGGTGATATTGCAAAAAATCTCAAAAAAAATTATGATACGATTCGCAAGGAAATTAAAAAAGCCAAGAAAAACATTCAAAAAGCATTATCTACGGTTTTATTTTCACTCTATATCAATGAATTATATGATGTTTTTTCAGATGCATTTGAATTTCTAGAAGAGATAGTAACAGATGCATTAAATTATTCAGATCCTCTGGAGAGATTTTCAAATATGGATATTTATCAAAAATTAATGCCTGCTCTTTCAAAAAAATTTAAGATGGAAATTGATGGAAGAAGAAAATATTTGATTAAGAGATGGAATAAATATTTTGAAGAAAAAAGAAGAATAGAAAGAGTTAAAAGAGAGAAAAAAGAAAGATTAGAGAGATTAAAGAATCATTCTGAAAATTTATAGTTTATGTCCAAATACACTTTCCTTTGATTTACCTTTTTTTATCTTAAATCCAACTGAATTCATTCGTTTTTTAATTCCTCCAATAAAATCTTTATTTCTATATTTGGAACCTGGTGCACCTACATAATGAAGTATTCTTCCATTTTTTCTCAAAACTCTATATAACCCTCTGTAAAATTCTTCAGAATAGAGCTCACCACTTAATGAAAATCTAGGTGGGTCGTGTAAGATTGCATCAAATGATTTATCACTAAATTTCTTTATGGCATCAAATGCATCATCCAATATTAAATTAATTTTATTTTTATCTATCCCTTGAAAAAGTAGAGATGAATATGGATTTTTTTTGGCTATCTCTATTGAATTTTTATTTTTCTCAATTGTAGTTACCTTAGCATTCCTCTTATATGCTTCAATTGCACTATAACCTAAACCAGTGCAGATGTCTAATATATTTTCATTTTTTTTGATTTTGATTTTTCTAATTTTTCTTTTTGTATCTTCAATTGGTGTGATATTTTTTGTTCTGTGCATCCTAATTCCATCGATCTCCAAAGTTGGTGCTGAATTCTTTATAGGAGTTAACTTAAAATAGTGTTTGTCAAAGATAGCAATTTTTGATACTTGAACATTTAATTCATAAATTGAATTACTTTTTGCAATCTTTTGAAATAATTTAAGTGGATATTTTTTCTCATCTATTGAAATAATTTTATTTTCAATTGCCACTTTTTCTTTTTTATAATCTAAATCAAAACCTATCTCAATTGAATTTTTATCATCTGAAGCATCAATAATTTTTTTGGCTTCAAAGCAGTCTATAAGCATTTTATTTCATTTTACTAATTATTAATTTCACCTTATTTGATATATCATTAATATCTCTACCAAATAGACGTATCATTGATTCTTTGCCCACAGCTCCTCGATCAAAAATAATATCTGGTGTTTTTTTACTCTCTCTCATTACTTTTTCTGTGCCCCATTCCATACTACTTACATTTTTGGGCTCTTGTAATCGATCAAATTCTCCAATTTTAAATTTCAGGGATTTACAGATATTTAAAATCTTATCTGACATTTTAATGTTCATAGAACATTTTATTTTGGGATCAAATTTATGCGCAGTATAGGCAACAGTTGCAATATGTTTTGATCCACCTCGCTCTGGATAACCTACAACTTCTGGTTTATTTTTATCTTTTATAATTCTACCAGTTAGACCTATTATCTCTTCTAAATTATTTGAATCCTCTGGAATATATGCAATATTTATTCCTACTTCTGGAATTAATTTATACGAATTTTCTAGATCTCTAAATTCATATGCCCAATTTTCAATTTTTTTGCAAATTTTTCTATCTTCTGTATTGTGAATTAGTTGAAGTTTTCCTTTTGTTATGTCTTTAGAATTTAGGATAGCATCATATGTATATTTTTTTGCCATCGAAACTGATTTTTGAATACTATTTCCTTTTGCAATATATGCTGCAATTGCAGATGATAGATGACATCCAGTTCCGTGTATTTTTTTATTAATTTTATCTTTTAAAAATTCATAGAATTTATGATCTGTATATAAAATATCTATTGATTTAGAGCTATTGAGATCTCCTCCTTTAATTAAAACAGACTTACATCCTAATTTTAGCATCTCTTTAGCTGCTTTTTTCATATCTTCTTTGTTTTGAATTTTAATATCTGATATAATTTCAGCTTCTTTAATATTTGGTGTTACAACCTTAGATATTTTTATTATTTTTTTAATCTCCTCTCTAACTTCGCTATCTACAAGTTTATATCCAGTTGAGCTTTCAAAAACTGGATCCAAAATTATAGGTGTTTTTTTGGATTTTAGGATGTTGTATACTACTTCAATATGTTTCTTTGTAGGTAGCATTCCAATTTTGATAGAATTTATTTCTATATCTTCAAATATGATTTTAAGTTGCTTGCTTACAATATAGGGATCAATATCATATCTTTTTTTTATTTTTTGAGTATTTTGAATAGTTACAGATGTAATTGCTGAACAAGAATATACATTTAGGCTATAAATAGTTTTTAAATCTGCAGTTAAACCTGCACCTGATGTGGGGTCAAATCCAGCAATAATGAGAGTTTTAGGTAGCATAGAAAAAATTAACTTAAATCATTCTTATATTGGTTTTGAAGGTGAACTTATATAAATATAATTTGAAAGCATTATATGGTTGATTTAGATGGAAAAGTTACAAGAATGTGCTTCATGTTTAAAAAAAATAGCCTTAAGTAAAATTTCAGTACATTTTCAATGTCCAGAATGTAGAGAAAGGACATTATGGAGATGTAATGAATGTAGGCTTTTGAAAGTACCTTATGAATGTAAAAATTGTGGATTCAATGGTCCATAAAACGAGTTGATTTAAATGGGTTCTAATATGGTTGCAACAGTAAAGATTATGCCAGAAGGTGTAGAGACAGATCTTGAAACGATAAAAAAAACAATTAGTGAAGTTCTACCTCAAAAAACAGAACTTCATGATACAAAAGAAGAACCAATTGCTTTTGGTCTGAGGGCCTTAATTGCTAGAATTTTGCTTCCTGACGAGGGAGGAGTTGCGGATGCAATTGAAAAAGGGATAGGTGAAATTGAAGGTGTTCGTGAAGTCTCCATTGATGATGTTAGGAGATTATTATGAGTGATAAATGTAAGTATCTTCTTTTTGGCGGCAAAGGTGGGGTTGGAAAAACAACAATGGCCGCTGCCGCAGCCCTAAAGATAGCTAGGGAAGGATATAAAGTTTTAGTTATCTCAACTGATCCTGCACATTCTACTGCTGATTCTTTTGATAAGAAAATAGGTGATGAGCCTACAAAAATAGAAAAAAATCTATATGCAGTAGAGATTTCTACAAAAAAAGCAACTAAAAATTTTCAAAATAGATTAAGTGGACCAGATGTTCAAAAAGAAATGTCAAAAGAAGTCGCTGACATGATGGCTATGTTTGAAGAACAATTTGCAGATAGCTCATCAGCTCCAGGTATGGATGAGATGGCTGCTTTTAATGAGTTTTTAGAATTAATGGAAGGTAGTGAATATGACTACATTGTTTTTGATACTGCACCAACCGGACATACCTTGAGATTTTTATCCTTGCCTGAAGTTCTAAATTCTTGGATTGGTAAAATGCTTAAGATGAAAATGCAAATGTCTAGGGTTAAAAATTTCTTCAAAAAAATATTGCCTTTTGCACAGCCTGATGATACAGATTATGGTGCAGCCTTAAAAGGATTGGAAGATCTAAAGAAGAGAATTGTTGTAGCAAGAGAAATATTAACTGATCCTGAAGTTTCAGCTTTTAATTTAGTATTAATTCCAGAAGAGATGGCTATTTTTGAATCAATTCGCGCATGCGACGAGCTTGAAGCCATGGATTTGCCAGTCACAAGAGCAATAGTCAATAAAATTCAACCTGAAAGTGTAGATTGTATCTTTTGTAAAGAACGTTACCAAAACCAGCAAAAAAACCTTAAAAAAATTCGAGAAGAATTTATAGACCAAAAAATTATTGAAATTCCTCTAATGAAGAAAGAAATACGTGGAATCAAAGATTTAGAGAAAATATTATCTTATTTTGATAGCATTTTGTTAGAAGAATGAATTTTTTAGAAAATTTTTATAGAGATCTTTTAAAACCTTAAATTATAGAGATCTGAATATATCTATATGGCCGAGGTGGGGTAGCTTGGTTATCCTTAAGGACTGTGGATTTTAAAATAAGCAGTTATCCTTCCACCCGGGTTCGAATCCCGGTCTCGGCCCTCTATTTCGGTGTATAAAATGGATGATATTGAAAAAGCTAAAAGAGCAATGGTAATTTTTATAGGAGTTGTAATAGGAGGACTATCAATCTTTTTATTTGATATAGATATATCCTTAAAAATTATGATTCCTTTATTTATTAGCTTAGGTGTGACTTTTCTTCTTTTTGTAATTTTTTGTGATTGGAGATATGAGATAAGAAAATTTAATGAAAACAATTAATTGAACATTATATATATTATTTATATATAATAATTGTAAAAGATTTATAACATATAGTTGTAAAAAAACGTTAGATTTATATAGTAGGTAGTTTTATGTATTAAGTAATAAAGACACAATAACGGACTTGTGTTAAAAAATGAGGAGGTGTGGCATACAATGGCCAGATTAAAAAATAAATTGGATGTACAATTGTATACAGAAAGTGATTTAGATAAGTTACCTGATTCAGGATCAAATGGAGGATCAAATCCAGATATAAATTATGATTATTCCTTTTTAGGGTACACACCTTCTGCAGTAGATTACATAAGAAGATGTAGAACTAAAAAAGAAGCCTTTGAGATTCTAGATTACTTGAAAAAAAGGGACGAGATATCTAAGGATGAATACAAAGAAATGATCGACAGAGTAAAAAAAGAGGGTCTAAGTAGCTTTGGAACCATAAAAGATGTTGGTTTTTATGGAAACGAAGTTATAAGATAAATTTTTTTTCTTTTTAAAATATTTTTATTTAGTTTTAAATTATGAAAGTTAAAGTAGTTTGCACAAAATGTAGTAGTCATATTTTGCATGATATTTCTCTAAAAGTAGAGGAGGGAGATTTTATATTTATTAGGTGTAGTTGTGGGTCTCGAGAGGGCATGATAGTTTCAGACAGGTGATTTAACTAAATTTTGGCTATATAGAATTGAATGAATTTTTCCCATTGGGGCATTGAAACATTTTCTACAAATTGTTATTGAAGCTTGTTCAAAATAATCTAAATTTTTCACACAAAAGTCTTCTAAAGTTGTTTGATTTTTTTCTACTTCTCTGTTGCAGATTTCACATAATACCATTTTGATCACAAAATAGCATAGTATTTTTTGATTTATATTTGTTTTTTAAGTGGGGGTATATTTAAAGAAAAGAAAGCTAATTTAGAAAAAAACTAAGAGTATAAAACTTACTAAAAACAAAATAACATATCCTAAAGTTAATAAAATGTTTTTTGTAGTTTTTGAAAACTTTTTATACTTATTCTCATTCCAGAGATCTTTGTTGTTGCCTTTTATTTCCATTTTTGTTCACAAAAATTAATTTAATATAATTAAATTTTTTATAGGAATATAAGTTTTTTTATCAAACAAATAGCAACATTCTAAAGATAGCCCCGTGGTGTAGATTGTTTGCATTAATTTGCATTCAAGCACAATGGTCAAGCATAAAGGGTTCTGGTCCCTTTGACGTCGGTTCGACTCCGGCCGGGGCTATTATTTTTATGGATCAATTACTAATTTTATGCCTGCTATTGTGAGTATTATCCCTAAAAAACGTGCTAAATCTTTGGATGAAGAATTTTCATTAATCCAAGCCCCAATTATTGCACCTAAAGCTAGGCCTACCATTAAAGTGAGGGCAACAGGCCAATTAATATTTTTGTAATAATGATGTCTAATTGCTCCCATAACAACTGCACCAAACATAGCAACTAAAGTAGTTCCGACAGCTGTTTGCATGTTATCAAATTTATAATAATACAAAAAAGGAACTAGTAAAAATCCGCCGCCGATACCAAAAGCTCCACTTAAAATTCCAACTCCAAAACCGATAAGAATCAAAAAGGGATCGATTATTTCTCACCTAGATTAATTTTTTTAACTTGTAAAATAGATCTTTATTTAATATTTTATATAATTTTTTTGAACTAATTGGTCTATTTAAAATAATTTTTGCAGCAATTTTATCATTAATTCCTTCTATAGATTTTAATTCTTTTATTGAACAATTATCAATATCGAATGGATGATTTAGACAAGTTAAGGATCTTTTTCCATAATTTACTACTTTAAGATCATAAAATTTTTCTAAAGTTAATTTTTTTGGGATGTAACAAATAATAGGGTATGTGCCAATTTGGCGACATATTGTATTATTTCCATCATATTTAATTGCCAAAACATCTTTTAGAACATTTGAAAATAGAAAGACTTTCTTAAGCATCTTTGTATCTATTTCATCTCTTATTTTATTTTTCCATTTGAAATATATATTATCTTTCAAAAAATTTTTATCTAGATCATTTTTTTTGTGAATCATAACTTTTCGAAGATTAATTCTTCGAATTAATAGATCTATATTTAGTATCTTTTTTAAAAATTCATAAGCTAATTTTAAACTATTTTCAGTCTCTCCATCCAATCCAAAAATAAAATTTAGACCAGGTAAAAATTTTGGAAGACCATTTTTGCCTCTTTCTTTCCCTATTTTATTTATTAGCTTGATTGCAAATAATGCTTCATTAGGGGTGCATTTTAAATTATTTTTTGAGA
>CAYQAE010000025.1:0-18615 GCA_964415445.1 uncultured archaeon
AATGTCTATAATAAATACTAAAATACCAAATTAAAAATACTTTTTCTACAGAGCCTATCTATTAACCTAATATTAAAAATTGAAATTAGATGCTTTCTTTGATACAAAATACAACACAATTAAGTTTATTAAAAATATTACTAAAAATGAAGTAATTATAGACTCAAAAGAAAAATAAAAAGGATATGAAGGATTTAAATACAGATAAGATATCAAAAAACCACTAAAAACCCCAAATAACCATCCAGATAAACTAATTATAAGCCCTTGAATTAAAAAAAGTTTAAATATACTATTTTGATCTCCACCTACTCCTAAAATGAGTTTAATATCTTCCTTTTTATAAAATATTTCATTATAATAGATAGAACTTAGAATAAAAATAGACATAAATAAAACTAAGATAAACAAAAAGTAATATGAGCTAAACCAACCCTGCACCTCACTTAAGATACCAT
This sequence comes from uncultured archaeon, assembly GCA_964415445.1. GTDB lineage: Archaea > CAYQAE01 > CAYQAE01 > CAYQAE01 > CAYQAE01 > CAYQAE01. The sequence goes on from CAYQAE010000025.1 coordinate 459, forward strand.
CTTTTACTTGAGATTTTTCAACTATATAAAAACCCATCTGAGGATTATAACTAGAATTTATATCATCTATAACATCATCTCTATCAGAAGATATCTTTATTGAAAAAATATCTATATTTGAATTTTCAAAATCATTTTCCATCGAATCTAGGGATATATAACCAATATATTCTAATTCTCCAAAAATTTTGGCTATCCCAACTATTTGATAATCTTGATACCCATCTAAAGTAAGGATAGATATATTATTCCCGACTTCCTTTTGTTTTTTATCTGCTAATTTTTGATTAATTATTATCTCTTTAGAATCTAAACTGAAATTGTTGCTCCCTGATATAAATTCAAAATCAGAGACATTGGAAAATTTCACATCAATTCCATATAATACCAATGAATCATTCCTATATTTTGTGATCTTCTTTGATATAGGTGAGACTAAATCAATCCCATCTATTTCTGATTTAAGTTCATCTGTAAAGCTTTTATCTAAGGATACACTAGGTGAGACAAATAAATAGATATCGCCTTTGTAATTTGAATCTAAAGTCTCATCTATACTATCAGAATATGAATAATTAATTGAACTCAAATTTACATAAAAAGCAGAGAGAATAAAAGAAAAACAAAAAGCTAGGGTTGCAAAACTTCTTCTTTTTTTGAGGTTGATTCTTGCAAAATAAGATATTGGTTTATCTATTTTGTTGAAAATAGGTGAAAATATGGCTGACAACTTATCTAAAAATAAATAAAATAAAAAAATAATCAAAGAACAAATTAAAGTTAAATATAGAGCAAAATAAAATCCACTTTGACCAATAAATAATCCAAAATAAACTAAAAAAATCGCTCCTAAGGAGAGAATTGAAATTAATAAAATACCATAAAAAATACTTCTATGTCTTTTTTGAAAATTGTTTCTTTGTGAAATTAAAAAGGATAGAGAAATTGAAAAAAAGGCTAAGCAAAATAAAATTAAAAATCCTAAAATAAAGGAAGATATAGAATATTTTAAGCCACTTATACCGTATATATAAGTTAGATAACTAAAATTTAGTTGAGATTGGCCCCACAAAATACCCAAAAGAGATCCGAATAAAAAACTGAATGCAACTATAAAAAGAGTATAAAAAAGAATAATACTCAAAAAATTAAATCTTCCTGCCCCATATGACTTTAGAAGAGTAAATTTATCTCTATCTTGGTTGAAAAAGAATAAAAAAATCACAAACATAATTAAAAAAGCAAAAATAAAGATAACTAAATTATATAGCTTATAATTAAATTCATATCCCTCAATTGTCTCTGAAAATTTTGATAAAGAACTCCTTTGGTCTTCCACTCTATAATTTGGACCAAGTTCATTTTGAAGTTTCTCTTTAGAATTTTTGACATTGCTATCTAAATTAACTAAAATCATATTTACTCTATTTTCTCGATCAAATATATCTTGTGCAAGATCTAAATCGATAAAAATAGCATTGACAATTCTAGCTTTGCCCTCATTTTCAACAATGCCGCCTACCACAAATTTTTTTGTATTTGAACCTGAATTTGGAGTATATATTTCAAATTCATACCCTACCTCCAAATCTTTACTTTCAGCTAGATCTTTAGTAATTAGAGCAAAATTACTAGATAGAGTATCAATTGATCCTGAACCCACAAATTCAAAACTTCCAAAGTATCCTTCATTTTTTGGATCAATTCCTACCACTATACAACTTGAATTACTATTTACAATTTTAGTAACATCATATCTGCGTTTGGTGATACTATCTACTTCTAAATTAGATGATATTGTACTTTGAATAGATTCATTAAAATCAGATCTACCATAGCTAAGAGGTATTTGTTGCTTTGAATCATAAGATAGAATTGTAAGATCAGCATCTCCTCGGATATCTTTTTGCCAATCTACTATTCCATCTTCAAGACTTTCGGTCATTAAATTTGTTCCAATATATGAACCTACAAAAAAAGAGCAAATAAAAATAATTAATACAGACCATAGCTTTTTTTGAATTAAATTTTGCCATGAAAATTTTATAAAAAACACATTATCGACCTAATTTTCCGTTTTTTAATTTAAAAAAAGTATTTGTGTGTTTAGATATCTCTGGATTATCTGTGAAGATCAAAAAACTAATTCCTTCTTTGGATAAATTTTTAATTTGGTTTAAGATATGAACAGCTAAATTGATATCAATCCTATGAAGTGTCTCATCCATCAAAACTAAAGCGGGTTTATGGGATACAGCTCGAGCTAGCTCTATTTTTATTTTATCAGAAAGTGCTAGATTATCCACAGATGAATCTTTCAATTTTTTTAATCCTAATTTTTTCAGAAGTTGATTTACTCTTCTATTTTTTTTATTTTTATCCATATCTGTGAAATTTAGGGGAAATTCAATGTTTTTAGATACTGAAAACTCTGAAAATAAGTTATTTTGAGGATATAGGATTCCTAACTCTTTTTTTAAGTTCATATTCTGGTTTGTAATTTCTTTATTATTTAGATAAATTTTTCCTTTGGTAGGTTCAATAGAGCTTGAAATAATATTAAATAAGGTAGTCTTTCCAGATCCACGTGGGCCCAAAATTGCTGCTATTTCTTTATCCCCTAAATTAAAAGAGACATCTTTTAGAGGATAAGAATTATTTTCATACTTTTTTGAAATATTTTGGACTTTAAGTAGAGAAGACACAACAACCACTAATTTGATTTTGTTAAATCATCTAATTTATCAAATTTTATAATTATCTTTTGGATAAAAATAGTAATTATCTAAATTTTAAAAAAGAATTAATTTAAATCTTCTAACAATTCAGTTTGTATAGGTGGTTCTTTTTCATATTTTAATTCAGCTGCTGCAATAACTTCAATTGTAGATTTTAAATTATTTAAATCAGGATTGTTTTCAATTATTTTTTGTAAATCTAAATCTCCAATTTTTTCTAAAAAATTCTTTTGGCTAAATAAGTTATCTATTACCTTTGGAAGATCTTTTGATGCACTATTTCCATATTTATCTAAAACTATAAAAACAGCTTTTGGATCAGTCCATTTACTTAAAACATCTGTTAGAAAACTAGGATCTTCAATAAATGACAAAAATTCACTAACATAATCAATAGACGTATTAATATCCATTATATCATTAAAAGAGCTACAAATAACATCAATTGTCTCTGAGTCAAAATTTCTAAAGAGTGCTTCTGTAAATAATTCTTGTGAATCTAAGATTTCTAAATTCATGAGTTTTGAAAATGTTTTTGCAATTTCTTTAGGTTCATTAATTTCTTCAACAAACGATTTCATTATTTCAGTAGCTTTATCTTGGTCTTCATGGTATGATAAAACTACTGCTGATCCAAATAAATCTAAATTTTCTTTTAGATTACCATAATTATCTCCAAAATAATCTAATATTGCTCTACTAAATACTTCAAAGTAAAGAGGATTTATATCATGATCTCTAAATAAAACAAAGTTTTCAGGGTTTAGATTATGATTGCCAGTATTATTAAGCCATTGTTGAAAATGATTTTTGAGAATTATATAAAAAGAATTTTCAGATTCTTTAGTAATCGATTTATCTAAAACTGATATTTTAGTCTCAGAGTCTAAATTTTCAAATAAAGGTAATAATCGATCAAAATAATCTAAATTATCACTGAAAAAATCAAAAATTTTATCTGGATCATCTGTAATTTCTTTAAAAAAATCAGAAAATCTTCCGATAGAAAAACCATCTGAGCTTATAGAGTCTTTTAGAGGTAGATAAAGTGAACATATATCTCTGGGATGAAAATTATTTAGACCATCATTTGAATATGCCCTTACGTGATTATCAATAATAGTTTCATGTTTGCCTATATGCTCTTTAGTTAAATGTGTTCTAGGAGAGAGAGCTTTTTGCCATCCAATTATATCGCCTTTTTCAATTATATCTTCTTTATTTCTAAAAGAATCATTTATATTAATTTTTAGATAATTTTCATCCTTTAAAGGATTATTTCTCGTTTTTAATGCCCCCTAAAAAAATTTCAAGAAAATCTTGAAATTTCATAAGAAAATATCCAACATTATATATAAACTTAACGTTTTTTGAATTATTAAATATATATGTTAAATATAATCTAAGGTAACAATAATGTACTTATGTTAAATAAAAAAATAATAGAGAAAATTCATATAAGTATTCGTATTATTTGAAATTAAAAAGTAAATTTATTTCAAAAATTGAATGTTTAATATAAATAAGTTAAGAAATCAAATATATTTAGATTGCATTTTCAAACTATCAACTTCAATATTTGGACTTTCTGATATTGCAACTCCTGCAATTTTGAAGTCCCTAAAAGCTTGAACCAGCTCAGAATAATTAAAATCAGATTCTGAAAAATTAAGATGATTTTTCTCACCTTTTTCACTATAATTAATACCTGCAAAATGGATATGCATATTTTTCAAGCCAACTTTTCCTAACTTATCTTCAATTTTTTCAAAAACACTGCTAAATTCATCATACGAATTAAAAGCACCACCACTTCTTGCATGAAGATGTGCAAAATCTACAGTAGGCATAACTTGATTTATCTCAGAAGATAGATCTAGTAACTCATCTAGTGTACCAAACTGTGTCTTTTTCCCTGTTGTTTCTGGTCTAATCCAAATTTTGTTTCCTAAAGATTCTAACCTCTCAACAATTATATTTAGCTGTTTTTTTACATTAAAATAAACCTTTTTTTGATCCATCTTCATATAAAAAGCAGGATGAAAACAAACACTATATGCACCACATGAATTGGCAATATTGGCAGCATTTAGAACTCTATCAATACTTGCACCAATTTTATGTTGTTCTTTTGAATTTAGATTGATATAATACTGCCCATGACATGTTAAAACTATATTATTTTTCTCTGCTACTTTTTTGACTGTAGGAGCTTTGCTTTCAGATATATTAACACGGCGAACAAACTCTAATTCCATTGCATCTAATCCTAATTTTCTAACTTCAAAAATACCATTTATTGTTGTTCTTTTTTTAGTACTAAGTGGAATTCCAGCTGTGCCAAATAGAAGTTTATTCATGAGTCTATCCTTAAGATAAATTCATTTTAAAATATTTATTTTAAAAACTTACATTCTCAAGTCCTATCTCATCTACGATTTCATAAACTCGTTTTTTCTCCTCATAAGTCAATCTTCGTGATATCTCTTCAAAATTATAAGCTCTATATTGGGGCCTATATTGAAACATGCAATTTACTCTTGTATTTTTACCTATGTTATCTCGAATCCACATTAAAATATTTTTTGTGCAACATTCAATATGATTTGGCAAAACTAAATGTCGAATTAAAAGCTCTGCATGATCTAATGCTTTTAGATGATTACGAGAGATTACATCAAAATATTTAGAAATTTTTGAATATTTTTTGGCATGTGAATTTTTGAAGTATTTAAAATCAGTTAAATAAACATCAACTATACCATTTAATAAATTCATAGCTTTTTTGGATAAATACATATTAGAATTAAAGACTATAGGTATATTTTCTTTTGTAAATTTTAGAGTCCTAAGAATTGTATGAATATGTGGGGTAGGATCTCCTCCTACAAAATTAACATTTTTTGCACCACCTTCTCTAAAATCATCTATCGACTTAGCTAAATTTTTAGGTGTGACAACTTTGCCTAATTTTGGTTTTTGTGAGATATCAAAATTTTGGCAAAATACACATTCAAAAGTGCAACCTGAAAAAAATACGGTATATGAGGGTATAATTTCTTTTTCCTCACCTAAATGGATGAAATCTGAAGCTACCTTTGTATCATAAGAACATCCACATTTTCCTAAGTCCTTTGATTTTCGATTAACTTTGCATTTTCTCTCACAAAATTCACATTTCTTTGTTATCCTCTCAGCAAGCTCAATTTTAAGATCTAACAAAGACAATTTATTATTATTCTTTTGTTTTGCTCTATTAACTAATTTATTATGATAATCCCACAAAACAGAAGTATCTTCATCTAAATTGATATCTATAGGTATATGTTTAGTTTTTAAAAAATTGGCTTTCTCTTTATTAGAATTTATCTCAAAATAATGTTTTAGAGGATTTTTAGATGATATCGGCAAAAAAAATCACGATTTAGTTAATTTTTTCCAATATTTAGTTTGCTCCCTCTCCAATTTTATAGTCTCTTTTAGACTTCTTTTTGAAAAGACAACATCTAAGAAGTCCATAAACCGAACTACACCAGGTATACCTAAATCAACTAACATTATAACTCCAAAGAAAGCATGATAATTTCTAGCCTCAAGTGATGAATAATAATAATCTAGCCAAATATATCCCCAGATGCCAAATAGCATCAAAATTGTTGACACCAATAAGGTAGCTATAGAAAAACCAAATATCCATTCTAATTTGCCGATAATTTTTTGGGCGATCCACAAAAACAAAAAAGAGAGAGCAATAGCTACAAAAAAATAGAAAGCTACAACTATATCTTTGCCATAGAGTAAGATTAAGACTAAAATAAGCAAAAAGGCAAAGATCATAAGCTCATTGCCAACAAGTGAGCCTAAAATAACAGCTTCCTCTCTCTCGTCACGATCTTCTTGTGCCATCTTATCCTAACACTTTTATTTTTGTTCTATCATCCACTTTAACTTTAGCACCTGGTGCTGATGCTACTACCTTAAATTTAGCACCATATGATTCAAATTCATCTCCAATTAGAAGAACTTTATCATTTATTTTTTGGCGGACTCCACCCTTTAGTAATCTTGCAAAATCTGCAGGTAAATCCCTTCCAGAATCAACTACTACTACTCTTGCTTTGTAGGTTTTTTCTGGTTCCTTTTCCATAGACTTTTTGAGTTTGCCTGAGCATTCAATACATTTAGATGAGTCCATATCCCAACATAGCTCTCCTACACGCTTTTTACAATTAAAACACATATTAAGAGCATATTCAGCACCACAAATAGGACAAATTGCACAATCTTTACACCAAATTCCTTGATAGTTATCCACACAATTTAAACCTACCCATCGTCCACATCTTGCGCAAGTAGTCATTGCAGCCTCAGCATTGCACAATTCACAACTTTTTGCCTCCCCCATACCATAAGTAACTTGTTTGGCCCGGGTTCCAATTAAAAACCCTAATAAGATAAATACAGCACCAGTTATAAACGAGATAATTACTCTAAATGTATAGAAGATTAAAATAACGCTATACATAAACATACTAACAGCTATTAAACTCAAACCTAAAAGAGATAATAAATTTCTAACAATTACCGCCATATTTATGCTTTCGCGCCTTTGTGCCATTTTCACCTAACTTCTACATTTATATCTGTAGCTTTACTAATTCTAACTCGGCCAGAAGGAGAGGTATTTTTGACTTCAAACTCCATCTCATGAGCCCGAATTTTGTCTCCATTTTCTACTTTTGAGGCAAAAAGTGAATCCCTAAGTTTATCCATAACTTCATCTACCATTTCTTTGGTGAGATCTTTTTCAGGAACTAAAGTAATTGCCTCAGCAGATTCAATGCCTTCTTTTTGGATATCTTCACCTATAGCTTGGCCATCACGAAGATAAGTTATAATATCTACTGCATCTGCAACTTTTGGATCATGGGTTGCCACCACAATTGTAACTCCACTTTCTTTTTGCAAATTTTTCATAAGCTCAATTATCTCAAGCCCTGTCTTTGTATCTAGATTACCAGTTGGTTCATCTGCCAAAATTAATTTTGGATCATTTACTAAAGATCTAGCTATCGCTACACGTTGTTGTTCTCCACCTGAGAGTTCAGTTGGTCTATGGGTAGTTCTTTTTCCTAATCCTACCCGCTCTAATAATTCTGTAGCTTTTTTTCTTCTCATCTCTTGTTTCACACCTGCAAAAACCATAGGAAGTTCTACATTCTCTATTGCAGATAAAACCGGAATAAGATTGTAGACCTGAAATATAAATCCTATTCTTTCTTGTCTTATTTTTGAGAGGTGACTTTGGTCCATTTTAGTTACATCTAATCCATCAATATATACACTACCCTCAGATGGTCGATCTAGACCACTTAAAATATTGAGAAGTGTAGTCTTACCAGAACCAGATGGTCCCATTAATGCAACAAAATCTCCAGCTTCTACACGAAAATCTACGCCCTTTAGGGCTTTAACAGATAATTCTTTACCCATTTTATATTCTTTAGTTATATTTTTTCCTTCAAGTACATATTTACCAGTCATAAACAAACGCCTCCACAGGGTTCATCTTAGATGCCCGCTTTGCGGGATAAATCGCAGCGGCAATACTAATAATTACAGAAATTGCTATCGTGATAAAAAATACAAATATTGATGGAAGTATTAATTTAGTTAATGAAATACCTATTCCACTCATATAAGGAATTATACCTATAATTAAACCAATGATTGAACCAAAAATACCTCCAATTAGACCTATCAATATTGCTTCTGTTATAAATACTTTTCTAACTTCCTTTGGGGTTGCACCAATTGCAACCATAATACCAATTTCTTTAGTTCGCTCTAAAATTGATGTTAGCATGGCATTAGTAATACCTAACATACCCACAATTAGTGCAAAAAATGCTACAGCATATTGATAATCCTGAACTACTGTTCCTACTTCATCTTCAATTTGTGGTTGAACCCCCAAAGCTACAACAGTCAAAGATGAAAACATAGCCAAACCCACTACTATACCTAGTGTAGTAAGAAATGTACGAGTTTTTCTTTTACCTAGATTTCTAGCCGCCAGTGATAGATAATATCTACCTTTAAATGCATTTGAGAGTTTTCCAAATAATTTACCCTCATCTTTGCTCATTGCCCATTCTCCTGCTATTGCCTTAATTGGATCTAGGTTTGCAGCCAATCTTGCAGGAATTAATGCAGTTAGACCACAAGCTAGTACACCAATCGCTAGGGATGCAAACAACCAAATTGGATTTAACTTTAGTGCAATATAAGGTACAGAAAATCCAAACAATGAATAATTAGAAAGAAAATGAGTAGATAGAGCCAAAAAGTTTCCAAATAAATATCCTAAAATTCCACTTAAAAAACCCACAAATATCGTCTCTACCAAAAACATATCTTGGACATGAAACTTTTGAGCTCCAGATGAAGTCATAATACCAACTTCTCGGATTCTCTCAAATATTGACATAATAGATGCATTCATAGCAACAATTGCAGCTACAATTAGTGCAATAATTACAGTTTGAAGGTGAGATACATTTGTAACTTTTACAGCTGTAGCTTCTGTATTGGGATCAATTATTTTCATATTAAGTGATCTTTCATTTAAAATCTTTTGTGCTACATCTAAAGCAGACTGGTAGCGAGTATCACGATCTAAAGTAGTATTAAATACTATTGCAATTTCAGTTACCTTTCCTTCTGAATTTAGGACATCTTGGGCATCATCTAAATTTAGAAATAGCATATCTCCTGGTTCAAATTTTGAACCTAAATTATCAATTGGATAATATGGACTACTATTTGTTATTTTCTCTTCTGGATCTATAATAGCTACCACATCAATGTAAGTATCATCGTGAATTTCACCGCCACGTGATGAAGCTAAACCTCGCTTTAGTAGAATAGTATCACCAATTTCAATATCATTTCTAAGTGAATAATTAACACCTAAAACTCCTTTTAGATTTCCATCTGAAGTTTTACCACCAGAAGCAAATTCTTGCCAGCTACCTTCAACCACACTATCATCAATTGGCCATAAATTAATTTCACGATTAGGATCTATTCCTTGTAAACTTAAATAATCGGTAGTCCCACCTAACTCTTCTCTATCATCACTTCCTTCTTTAATTAACATAATTGAATCAGTAGTTAAACCTGCATCTAATTGAATAGATTCATCATTACTTAAACTACCAACATGAGGTGCCACATAAGCTACACCTTTTTCATCTTCTAGACTTTTTACTAAATCCTCATCTACTTGGGCAATTCTAATATTTTGCCAAATCCATTTATTGCCTTCTGTGACTATAAAATGTGAATAATAAGGAGCATTATACTGTGTTTCATTTGACACAGACATACCAGCTAGTACACCCTGTTTTTCGGTATCTTTAATCGAGACTATTACCACAAAGCAAGCTATAGCCAAAATTACACTAGACATTGTAATTATAGCTCGAAGTGCTCTTCTTTTTAGGTTGCGAAACCCTATAGAATAAAGAGGATTTACCAAATGCCCACATCCTGCAATTTTTTCATTTTAAAAAAACCTATATCAATTGCTTTATAAAAATTTCTTAAGAATGATTAAATAAAAAATTGAAATAGAGCATATAAAGTGATTAAAATGGACGCACCTATTGTATTAATTCTACCGATATACATCGGAGCTATGCTTGCTGTAGCAATGATAATATACTTTTTATTAGCTGGAGAAGTTGAAGAAGAAGAGGAATTCGATGAAGATATGTATTAGATATCTTTAATTCTATATCTTATCCTTTACTATAAGCTAAATAAGCCATAGTAATTATTATACCTAGCCATACAAAAAACATTAAATAATCTATACCGGTATAACCTTTAGGCATTATATCATCCAAAGAAACACTAATTTTATTCACAAAATTACCTCCTTATTGTTTTTCACCATATCCCCAAAGAACTATGAAACTATAAAACATAGTGTAAGCAAATAAGACTATAAAATAATATTTAATCCCTAAATCTCCTAAATCTATAGCTATATTTTGAGGATTTAAAATTGAGAGATTCATCTTTGTGCCCTCCTTTTTGCAAGTCTAGCTTTTTTTAGATAATATTTTCTTACTGCCTTTTTGTGATCCCACCAAAAAACACCCCATATAGATAAATATAGAGCTTGAGAAGTACCTAAGAAAAGATAATCTCCTGTAGTCATCTTAGTACCTGCCCATATTTCATAGGTAAAAGAAGGCAGTGTGTTGTATAAAAAAACTAAAGTAGTAGTTAAAAATATGAAAAGAAAAATTATTAATATAAATACTGGACCCATATCTGCTTTTTTACGTCTTTTTGGCATTATACATCCACCTCTTCTTCTTCATAAAAGCCTGTCCTTTCAGTTTTCTTTTTTGCACGTGATACAACTTTATAGGTAACAAACAATAAACCTAAAACAATTAAAGTAGCATATCCATAAAATAACCAAGTCTTTTCAGTTTTTCCATAGTATACTGTAACTCCAAATGAATTATGATCATCGAGGTAAGATTCAGGCATAGATTCTGGTCCAAAAAATGCAGCATGGCCCGCAGTTGCAAAGTATTCGGCCCTAACTGACCATTCAACATCTCCACCGTCTGCATACTCACATATTTTTGGTCGCATCTGTTTTTGAGTACCTAAAGCCATCTCTCGCTTTGAAGTGTCGGTATTTACCGCATCCTCTGGCCAGGTGTGAGACCAAAAAGTTACTTCTAAATTAGTTTTATCTCTTCCTAAGATCTTATCATAAAAATTCTGTTTATCTGTATTTTTAACTTGATTGAAAATTAAAAATTCCATACTAATAGTATATGAAGTTGTTTGAGTTAATGTCAAACCTGTTATAGTCATATTAGTTCCTTCATCTCTTCCTGATGAATGATTAATTGGAGTTGATTCTAATATATAATCAGCATCGTCACCTAAAGACCCTTCAGTAGCTAACTTCTTTTTTACATAACTGAAGGCAAGGTTTTCTTTTTTATATGGCCAAGTAAAAACAATTTCGTTAGGAGTAAATGTTTCATACTGGAAAGTAAATGTCTCCTTGCAATACAAAGTATAATCTTCTCTAACTAATACATCAGTAGAAAAAACTTCTACTTGCATATCTGCGGCTTTGGAAATATTTAAACTAGCCAATAAACTAAATGCAAGTAAGGAAGGTATTAATACATATTTTTTCAGATTTGATGAATTTAGCATATCAATTACACCCAAAACTTCAATTAAAATAACAATTCGTGTTTCTTTTAAACTTTAGGTTTTCTCTAAATTTTGATTATTTTTTCCTAAACTGAGGTATTGCCTGATTTAGGGGATTAAAATTTTCTATTGAATTAATATGTGTGCATACCATACTTACCTTTGAATGAAGTGAAGTTGGGAGCCTTAAGATTCTTTTAACATCTACAGTAACTCTTGCATCTACCAACTGAGCATTAATGCGAGATACTAAGCTAAATAATTTATCTAAAGTCTTCTCACCTAAAGAAATTGCCTTTTGAAACTTAGATACATCTCGCTTATCTAAAGATTCAATTATATCTTCTCTATTTTGGATAAATTTTTCTATTCTTCCTGATGCAAATCCTTCTTTTCTAAGATCCTCTTTTTTCAAATTTTTTATCACAAATTTTAATCTCTCTCTGTATACTTTTGAGTATCCAAAAGTTGTGAATAAATTTTGGGGATTTTTTATGAAGTCTTTATTATCTGAAGCTAAAATATAGTCTAGGATATAATTTCTATCTTCTATAGGATAGACTTCTCTATCTTGGACTCTTATATGATAACCACGACCTGAATAGATTAGATGAATATCTTTGAGATCAAAATCATCTTTTAGAAGTTTTAGGACACTTAATGCTATATGTTTTGCATCTTGCAGACATTTTTCACAGATATTTGGGCTTCTACATTCACAGCTTTTTATAGGTAGATCTTTAGCATCAATATCAAAAACTAATTCTGCACCCTGCCAACCCTCTCTTTTCTTTGGATAATCATAGAAAGATACACTAGAATATATTGCATAAGGATATTTAGTTTTGATATATTTTTTTAGATCATCTAAATTTGAAAATTGATTATATCTATCATTTGGACCAGATCCACCTATATCAAAGGCAAATTCACGTTTTTCTATGGTAGATTTTATGAAATTAGGTAGATTGGAAGCATTCCATTCATTTTCATAAAAAGATTTTCTATCTTCTAAGTTTGCCTCACAAAAAGTTATCATAATATAATATGAAATTGCCAAAAATTAAAAAATATAAGAAGCTAAAATTGGGTTGGTAGATAAATTTTGAAAGATATAATGATAAAGACAAAAGATAGGATATTTCCCTATTCTAAAGGAATACTAACACGTTCTTTGATGTCTGCTGGAATTGATATGGATATGGCTTATTTTATTGCTAAAGCTATTGAGAAAAAACTTCATCTTTTAGAAAAAGAGATAATTGAGAGTGATGTTATCAGAAAAATTGCTAACAAAGCATTAGAAGTTGAATGCGGATCTAATTTTGCAGAGAGGTATAATTTATGGCAAGATTTTATAAAAGGAGATCAACCATTAATTATTCTAATAGGTGGGGCTACAGGGACCGGTAAATCTACTCTAAGTTCTGTTCTCGCTCAAAGATTGGGAATATCGCATATTATTGGCACAGATACTTTGCGTGAAGTTATGAGAAAATTATTATCTAGGGATCTATTTCCATCAATTCATACTTCATCATACAAAGCAGGAGATACATTAATTGAGCCAGTTAGATCAAGTTCAGATCCTACAATTGTTGGATTTGAAGATCACGTTAGACATTTAAGTGTGGGAATTGATGCAGTAATTGAGAGGAGTGTGCATGAGAATATCAATGCAATAATTGAGGGGATACATATTATACCTAAATTTTTGAGATCTGCAAAAAATGAAAATGTAATCTCTTTTTTTGTAAATATCCTAGATGAAAAAGAGCATTTAATGAGATTTAAAGCTCGAGAGACTGCAACAAAAAGTCGATATGCATCTAAATATATTGCCTCATTTGATGCAATTCGAAAAATTCAAGATTATATTGTAGATGAAGCTCAAAAAAATAGGAGTACGATTGTAGGTAATTTAACAATTGATGAGAGTATTGATATGATGTATTCAGAGATAATTGAGAGAATTAGAGGATTGATGGGGTAGAATGTTCTTTTTTTTAAAAAAATAATTTATTTTGAGAAGTTAATGATAGATTTAAATATAATATTAATTAGTGGTTTCTAAATTTAATTTTTTTAGGTAATGTTTTTGAAAATTAAAAACCCATCAAATTTAGATGAAGACTCAAATTATGATTCAATAAAGGAAGCTATTTCAACATTTTTAGAGAGCGATGAATATAAAGAATTTATTCAAAAAAATGATATAGAAGTAAAATTTGAAATTGCAAAACAACTTCCAATTTTAAAATTTAAAATAGTAAATAATAGTTTTATAATATCCATCTCTAAAATATTTGGAAAATTTATGAAAAAAGATGAACTTAAAGATGCTATTGAAGAAAAAATTAAAGAATTTAATAAGTCAGAGGCATTTAAAACTTTAAATGAAGCATTTTTAGAATTGCAAGAGACAAAATATTATAATGAAGTAAAAGAAAAAAATATAGATGTATATTTATTTATTGAAAAAATAGGACCTGCTTTTTCATTTAAATGTAATTTAGAAAAAAATTTCATTAATATATATGCTAATATAGAATATAAAGACCTTGGTCATCCAACTGTATTGTGTAAATTAACACATGAGATAATTGAGATATCAAATTTGCCTATTAACCAATTTAGATCTAATTATAATATTTTTATAGCTCAAAAAATAAATGCTGTTTTTCAAAATTCTATACTTTTCAATGAAAATTATACTTCCAAAGAAGCAATTGAAATATTAAAAATGGAACATAAAGACCATTATATATTATATAGAAATATGCATGCTATATTTGCAGCTTTGTGCGATTTTATAAATAATAAAACTAGTAGAGAAATTCAAATAGATTTAATTGACTCAAATTGTATTTTAAATAATGATAAAATTATATTTATAGGAATAAATGATTTAGAAGAGTTTAAAATAATACGAGAAGAATTAATTGATCTTATAGAAATAAATTTTGATCTAAAACCTAAAGAGAGAACTCAAAATTTATCAGAATATCTCAAAGATAAATTTGGATGGAAAATTGCAATTAAAAAAGAAATAAAAAGCCTAGGAGATATAAAAAAAGAGGTTTTTACCTTTAACATTGAAAATAATAATAAATTACCAGGATTTTTAATTGAAGACAAAATTGATGAGATTTTAAACAACCTAGATAAAAACAGAGAAAAAAATCTTTTAGATCTAAAAAAATGGTTTAGAATGGATCCAATTACTGTAAAGAATAAAATTGAAAATGTATTAGAAAATTTAGAAGATCTATCAAAACAGATAGATTCAAATGAGATACATAAAATGAAGCCAATTTTAGAATTTCTATATGAATATAATCCAATTTTGTCTCAAAATGAGGTATATGAAGATTTAAAAAATAAGATTGATGAATATGAACATAAAGTTCTTGAAACAGATTTAATACTAGATAAAATTGAAGATATTTAAAAATAAACTCAAATTTTTTTATCTAGATGATTATATTTTCCAAATTAAATAATCAATAGAAAACTACTTCTAAATAAAGATTTTCGATACTTCTAGTAACTCTTACGACAGGTTTATATATTTTTAATAAGAATATATATATGAAGGAGATTTATTTAGAGATTTAAATAAATGAGAGTAGCAAATGGTTTATATTTAAAATAAAGTGTTTAAAATGTCAACTCAAAGAGGTTTCGCAGAAAGACAAGCTAGTGGGGAATTTGGACAGCAAAATCAAAATATACAAAATATCTCTCAATTCGCACAAGCTATATCATTGTATAACTTTATACATAAAATGACCGAGCCTAAGGCTCGTGAAACAGAAAATTATGATAAAAATTCTGAAACTGAAATATCTAAAGTAGATATAAACTGCACATATGATGTTCTAAAAGCTTTTGCAAAAGATTTTCAAGATCTTGATAAAGCAGGACAAAAAGAACTTGTTGAGCTTATTAATAAATATGACGACTATATAGATCGGTTTAATTTTAATAGAGATAATACTGAATTTATAGGTGCTAATTTTACTGTCAAAGATGATAAAAACCTTAATCCAGAAGCTAAAGTTATTCTTAAGTTTAGAAATACAGAAACTGATACTAAATTTAGTTATGCATTTGAAAAAGGAGAATATGATGTTAAAAATATTGATCTAAAAGAAGATGTTGTACCTGTAAAAATAACATTATCAGTTAATGGAAAAGCAATAGGTGCTATGGCTGCAATTTCAAGAGATTTTGTAGATTTACGCTCAAGAATAAAAGAAGCTAAAGATAAAGAAACTATAATTAGTATATTAGGACAAGATAGTGAAGTTACAATTAAAGATAACGTAAAAGGAAAAACGATGATAGCAGAACTTCACATGAATCCTAAAAATATGCCAGAAGAAAGGATAACAAAAATTGCTGATAACTTTTTTGATAAAGATAACATAGATGCTTCTTTTAAATACTTAGAAAAACTAGATGATAAAAAGTTTATCTCGAGTGTTGATTTTCTAAAGAGCCATCTAAATGAAGAAAATTTTGTAAATTTAATGTTAGAAAAAATATCTCCAGAAAAATGTGCTACCTATTTTCATTCATATCCAGATGAAATAGTAAAATATATTGGACAAATGGATGGAAATAAAATATCAGATGTCTACTCTCAATTTTCTAAATTATTCTCCAAAGATCAAGTAATGGAATCTCTAAATGGTTATGTAAAAGCTACAAAACTAGAAGATACCACCAATCATTCTGAAAAGATTGAAGCACTTAAAGATAACCGCCAATTTTTAGATGTTGAAATAAATTCTAATTCAATAGATGATCTAAAAGCTTTTGCAAATGATGAAAAAAATCTTGTAAATTGCAATGGCATAATGAAACCTATTATAGAGTATAATGATAACAATAACAAAGAGTATAAAAAACCTGAAGTTGTTGAGACCAAAGATGGTAGAACCATTGTCACTTTTTTCTTGGAAAATAAAGCCACAGGTGCAAAAATCCCTCTAAAATTTGAAAAATCAATATACAATATAGAAAGTCCATATCAAGGAAGAATTTCTAGTGATATGAAAAATTCACTAACTCAATGTAATTATTTACCCAATGTGTATTCAGTAGTTAAAGCCATGAAAGATCAATTAAAATATACTTTTTCTGCTGAAGGTGGTGGTAATTATATCATTGCTCAGCATGGTAAAGACAACGATGTATATTTGAAAATTAAACTTCCGGATACTCATGTAGCAGAAGAAAAAATAGAATTTTTGTCTGAATTTGAATTAAATGAATTTAAAACGATTATTAAGGATGAATTAAGCAATGGAGAAATTAAATATTTATTAAATAGAGAAAAAGCCAATGAAAACCAAAAGATGTTAAACGATGAAAAAACAAAACTTTTAGGAAAAAAATTAGAGTTCTTTGATAAATTAATTAAATATTTAGAAAAATATGATGACGTTTCAAATCTTAAAGAGTCAATACAAGAATTAAATGGAAAAGATCTGAACAATTTAGCAAATGAAAAACCAGAAGTATTTGATAAAATAGTTGATTTTCTTTCTTCGGATCAATTGAATGATTTAAAAGGAGACTTTCTCAATGATCTTATATCAAGTGAAAAGCTTAATGATAAGCAAATCCATAAGCTTGAAGAAGGGTTGGATAAATTAAGTGATAAGAATATAAATAATCTTAGAGAAGAGGGAAGTCTTTCAGATGAGCAAATTAAATATATAGATGATATTAAAGATCAAGATACACATTTTGGTTTTGAAATTGGTACTAAAGAAATCAAAGAGTTTTCAGAAAAACTATATAACGCTGCAAAAGATAATATCAGTGACAAGGATTTTCTTGATAAACTAAATAAAGCTTTGCAAGATTTTAATAAAGCTTCAAATAGCCCAGATGATAAAAAAAATATAGTAGAAAAACTAGATAATGTTCTGAAATGTTTAAACGAAGTTTCAGATGAATTAGATAATGATAAAAAAGATGAATTCTATAAAGAAATAGGAGGCATATTTTTAAATAATGGAGAAGCAGGTAAATCAATAGATTGTTATCTAAAGATGGAAAATACTACTCTTGGAGTACTTAAAGATATAGCAGATGGTAATGATTTAGATCAAGATGAAAAATCAAAGATATTTAATGAATTA
>CAYQAE010000025.1:18625-22461 GCA_964415445.1 uncultured archaeon
GAATTAGGTGAGAGATATGAAAATAATAAAGAATATGAAAAAGCTGCAGATTGTTATTTAAAATCAGAAAAGTATAAAAAAGCAGCGGATTTGTTGAGAGATATTAAAACAGATCAAGCTGCGGATATTTTAGAGAAATTAGGGAAGGAAGATGTATCAAAAATTTCAGATGAATTTAAAGGCGATTCTAAAAATGCATTAGAGTTTGCTAATGAATTAATTGATAGAGGAGAATATTCAAAAGCGGCGGAATTTATAAAGCCATTTATAAATGAAGATAATATTGACCAGAACGTAGAAGACACTATTGAAAAATTTACTAGTAGTAATATCTACGACGATTTTGGAAAATATTCAGTAGATTTGAATGATACTAATAAAGAAGAGAGATATAATTCTATTGTAGATATTGCTAAAACTTTTATACAACAATATGAAGAATCAGAAGATGCAAAATTAATTGCATCTACACTTATAAATGAAAACAATCCTGAAGCTGCAATTGATATAGCAAAAAGTTTTGAAAGTAAAGGAGAGTATTCTGAAGCCGCAAAAATATATGGTGAGATAATAAATAGTGAAAACCATGATCTTTCTGAAGATCAAATTAAAGATATAAAACCTGAAACATTGAAAGAATTAAATAAAGATCAAAAAGAGGCTTTAGATAATGCAGAAAATAATCAAGAAAATAGAGAAGAAACCCCTGATAATGACAAAGTAGATGAAGAAGTCAAAGACCTTTTCAATGAAATAAAACAAAAAATAAATGATATATTATCTGATGATACACCTGATGATAAAAAACCAGAATTATTTTCTGATAATAAAAATTTAGATGAACCAAGTTTATCAAATAAATTAGAATCTTTAGTCGATACATATGATTTAAGTTATCATCTAAAAGAAACAGATGCAAGTAGTGTTGATGATATAAAGAAAAATATTGTTAACTATGAAAAACAAATTGAAATTTATGAAAAAGCAGGTGAAATTGCAGAAAAAATTGATAATGAAGGTTTAAAACAAAATATAGATAATAAAATAGACAATCTAAATGAAACATTGGATCAATTAAAAGTAAAATTAGAGGATATAAAGGAAAAAACAGAGAATAAAAACGCAGAGGAAAAACAAGAAAAAGAACCAATTATAGAAAAACTAATGGAAAGAATTAAAATTAAAACAATAGATTTTGAAAATCCAGAAGAAGCAGAAAAAAAAGTAAAAGAATATCTAGAACATAGTTTTAAAGAGATGGGAAAAGATGAAATTACTAATTCTTTTGATGGAAACGACAAAAGAGAATTCATTTTAAATGAAGATAAAATTACAAGTATTGAAGTCATTAATGAAGAAACATCTACGTATGGTAATGATGCTACATATTCTCGTGATGGAAAAATAGTATGGAAAGTTGAAGAAAATATACTAAATAATGAAAGTCTTGCTAACATCCAAAAAGATACTATTTTTCATGAAACAAATCATGCCTGGCTTGATAAAGCATTAGAAGGCATATTTAAAAATTTGGATAGTATAGAAAATAATATTAATGACAAGTATAAATTATCGGAAATAGTTAATGAACTGAAAATAGAAAATAAAAAACATTTTATTTTAGGAAAAAACATTAAAGGAGCGATTATAGAAGGGATTAATAATTATTTTGTTGGAAAAAGCCAGGAAGTAAAATCTTTTGATTCAAAAGAAATAGAATTAACAGAAAAACATGCATCACATAATTATATAGAACAGCGAACGATAGCATTTTTAAAATCAGACAAAAGCATTGAAGATCTTGTTGAAGGATTAAAAGGTTTGGATGATAAAATATTTAGTCAGAACTTAGAAAGTGCTGTTATTGATCTAAATCAAGCTCTTTTTGGAAAAGAAGGCCTATTTAAAGATGTAAATCCAGAGGGGGTAGGGTTAAAGATAGAAGATGAAAAGATAATTATTACTCGAGATGTTGTTTTTTACAAGCTGGAAGATCTAGTAGAGAGAATCAAAGATTATATAAAAAATGATAATATATCTAAAGCATCTGAACTATCTGAGCGTTTGGATAATTTTGAAAATAGTGAAAATAAATTTAATCAAATATCAGATGAATTGTTTAATGATACTGAAGATAAAATTAAAGAAAAAATAACGGATTTTATTGCTAATGATAATTTATCTGATTCTTTGAAAGAGAATTTAACAGAGAAATTTGATAAAGATATTATTGACTCTCTAAAATTATCTATTGAAACTTCAGACAATAAAACAGATAATCTAAAGGAACTAGTAGATAATCTTGGAGATAGGTTATTCTCACCTGAAAAATACAAAGACGATATTAACGAACTAAAAGAAATAATTGAAAAACATAAACCTGAACATGGTGAAGCTAGCACAATAAAACAAATTCCAGATCTAAACCAAGAATTTCCAGAGGATTATGAACCTGATGATAAACTTGAAAATAATTCTAATTTTGAAGATTTAGTATCCAATGAATATGTAGATGCTGCAAATATACCAAATACTAAAGATATGGGAATGAAAAAATATTTAGAATTAGAAAACACTTCTAAAGATAAAAAAGATGAAAAACCTGAACCTCCTGAAAATGATACAAAAAAAATTTTTGATCCTCTTGGAATTGAAAGTTCAATAAATGATTTTGTAAATAAAGAATCTATGGAAACAAAAACTGAAATAGAAAGAAATTTAGATTTTTATTCAGAAAATCCAAAAAATGAAAGTAATTTAAATTCAATTAAACATGACCTATATAGGACACCTTCAAATGACCTTGAAAAAGAAAAGGAATACAGTGAAAGATTTGGAAATAGAATTGAAAATCTTGAAAAATGGATAGATAAAGCAAAAGAATATAATAAAGTAAATGAAAATGATAAAATTGATATTAAAGAAAGTTCAAGTTTATTAAAAAAATTAAAAACTAAATCTGAAGAAGTAAAAAATAATATTAAAGATATATCATTTAAAGAATTTATAAATGAAATAAAAAGTGGAAATAGTGAACCTAATGAAAGATGGATATCAAATGAAGGTGTTAAAAATGATTCACCTTACGATAAAATCACAGAAAATGATGTTAAATTTTTTGAAAATGCAATAGAACTTACTGGATTTCATTTTCATGGAGAAGTTCAAAATGAAGATGGATGCATACCTTCCAAGCATGATATAGGAAATATTACAGATTACCATGAAGGAAAATTAGAATTAGTAATTGTGGGAAAAAATGCAGAATCAGGCGAATTGATAATAAGAGCTTTTGAAATAACACCAACCGATCAAGGAGTATTAAATATTCAAAAATTAGATGCTTCAAGATACGAAGATCTAAAAAATACAATTTTTGAAAATTTGGCTGATAGAAATATTGAAATTGATAGCTCTAAGGTTATTGCAAATCTTAGCCATCCGTCCACTATACTTGAAACTCGTGTAGAAGTACAGCAAAATCAACTAGATTTTTCCCAAAATGAAACAGAAAATCCACTAATACAAATCTCTCGTGATTTCAGATCAGAAAATCCTTATTTAGAAGTAAATATTGACAGTTCACGCTTTGAAAATTTAGATAATGACCAATTAGCGCATATAGATTTAAGCGAAGTAGATTTAAATAAATTAAATATAAATGAAGTAAAGGATTTTTTAAATGCTGCTAGAGATACAGCTAAAGAAAGTTTAGGAAAACTCATAGAAAATAATAATATTACTTCAAGTGATCTCTCACAATTAAATAATCTTATTGGAGACGATTATGAATTAAATAATAATAATGATCTATTAAATTATATTGAAGATAAATT
>CAYQAE010000026.1:0-2431 GCA_964415445.1 uncultured archaeon
CGGTATTTTTATGTGATAAAAATATGAGTCAAAAATTAAGTAAATCTAGCAGGAATAAGAATATTAAAGAGGCAATATTTAGAGGAATTTTATTCATATGTGCTATATTTGCTGCAGTTATTGTTACATTTATTATTGTATTTTTATTGAGAGATGGATATCCTATATTTAGAGAAGTTGGTCTTTGGGATTTTATAACAGGAGATGAATGGCGTCCAACATATGAGCCAGCTAGATATGGAATTTATACACTTATTATTGGATCATTTTTAGTAACACTTGGAGCAATTGTTATTGCAGTTCCTTTAAGTATCGCAACAGCAATATTTATTTCAGAATTAGCTCCACCTTCTGTAAAAAGAATAATGAAACCAGCTATTGAATTGCTTGCAGGAATTCCTTCAGTTGTTTATGGATTTTTTGGAATGGTTGTGCTTAATGCATGGATAAGAGAATCATTTGATCAACCTTCTGGATCTTCATGGTTGTCAGGATCAATTATTTTGGCTATTATGGCGTTACCTATTATAACTTCTGTTGCAGAAGATGCAATTAGTTCAGTCCCGCGTGAATTTAAAGAAGGATCTCTAGCAGTTGGTGCTACTAAATGGCAGACTATAAAAGACGTGGTTTTACCTGCATCTCTTTCCGGGATTACTGCTGCTATTATTTTAGGTATTTGCAGAGCAATAGGCGAGACAATGGCAGTTTTGATGGTCTGTGGAAATACTGCAATAATCCCAGAACCCTTAACTAATATATTTTCACCTATCCGTACTATCACCGCAACATTAGCAATTGAAACAGGAGAAGTTGCAGTAGGAAGTAATCACTATCATGCATTATTCGGTATGGCTGTAATACTTTTGTTAATTACTTTATTTATAAATCTCTCTGCAACTGTTTTATTAAGTCATTTTAAAGAAAAACATATGGCATTATCAAAGAAAAAGAAACATAAAGTTCCAAATGAGAAAAAAGAGTTTATAAAGAAAAAAATAAAGCAATTTGTAAATTTCACATTATTTTTGATTGGTTTGTGGTTTTTAGTAGATAATGCAGGCTATCTAAATACAATTATTTTTATTTCAATATGTATTTTAGGATTTATTTTATATAAAAAATTTTCAACTCAAAATAGACAAAGACTTGCTTTTTCTCTAATAACACTTTCGGTGGTGTTTGTAATATATATACTTGGTGCTATATTGTATGATATAATATCAAAAGGGCTACCTGCACTAAGTTGGGAATTTTTAACAGAATCTCCTTCTGATTTAGGTCGAGATGGAGGTATATTTCCAGCAATAGTTGGTACTTTTTATTTAGTTTTAGGTGCAATTATTATTGCACTTCCAATAGGAGTTGGAGCTGCAATTTATTTTGTAGAATATACTCATGAAGGTAGAATTACAAAAACACTTAGAACAGGAGTTGATCTTCTAAATAGTACACCTTCAATTGTATTTGGTTTGTTTGGTTTTGCTTTTTTAGTTATTTATCTTGATTTAGGATTTTCAATGCTTGCAGGTCAAGTTACTCTTGCATTTATGATAATACCTACAATTATACGAACAACTGAAGAGACACTAAAGACAGTACCACAAGGAATGCGAGAAGCTAGTCTAGCTTTGGGCGCTACAAAAGGCGAAACTGTAAGAAAAGTAGTATTGCCTCCTTCTGTTCCAGGGATTATGACAGGAACATTAATTAGTATAGGGCGTGCTGCAGGCGAAACAGCGCCTATTCTACTTACAGCAGTTGTATTCAGCAGAAGAAGCTTACCAAATTCTTTTTTAGACCCAGTAATGGCGCTTCCATATCATCTTTATGCTCTATCTACATCTATACCTAATTCTAGAGAGAATCAATATGGAACTGCTTTAGTTTTATTACTATTTGTAATTTGTGTATATATGGTTGCAATCGTGATTCGATATAGATTTGAAAAAACGAGGAAATGGTGATAAAATGTCTGAAAATGAAAAGTATATTCTTCGAACAAACAATTTGAATCTCTACTACGATGACAATCATGCATTAACTGATGTGAATTTAAATATTGAACCAAATAAAGTGACAGCATTAATTGGTCCTTCAGGTTGTGGAAAGTCTACTCTTATTAGGTGTTTTAATAGGATGAATGATACCATTGAGAGCTGTAATACAAAAGGAAGTGTTTATTATCATGGTAAGGATATTTATAATTCTCGAGCTGATGTTGTACAAATCCGTAAAAAAATAGGTATGGTTTTTCAAAAGCCAAATCCATTTCCTAAATCTGTATATGATAACATTGCATATGGACCTAAAGTTCATGGTATAAATAATAAGAAAAAATTAGATCAAATTGTAGAGAGTAGTATAAAAGCAGCAGCATTGTGGGATGAAGTAAAAGATCGTCTAAAAGATTCTGCAATGGGTTTGTCTG
>CAYQAE010000026.1:2441-20572 GCA_964415445.1 uncultured archaeon
ACAACAAAGAATGTGTATTGCACGTGCATTAGCAGTGAAACCTGAAATAATTTTGATGGATGAGCCGTGTTCTGCACTAGATCCGATATCTACAAATAAAATTGAAGATTTAATTTATGAGTTAAAGAAAAAATATACTGTAGTGATTGTTACTCATAATATGCAGCAAGCTGCACGAGTTTCTGATTATACTGCATTTATGTATTTAGGAAAACTTATTGAATTTGGAACTACAAAACAAATATTTGAACGACCTAGGGAAAAAATGACCGAAAACTATATTACAGGTAGGTTTGGATAGATAAATATAAGGTGAAAATATGGTTCGTGAAAAATTTCATGATAAATTGGAAGGATTAAAAGAAAAAGTTTCAAAGATGGGTAAAAAAGTCTATGAGTATGTTAAAATTTGTTCAGAAGCTTTATTTACTAATAATAATAAACTAGCTGAGCGGGTATCAAAAAAAACAGATTTTTGGAATGAAATAGAAGAAGACATTGAAAAAGAATGTATTCGGGTTATAGCTCTTCATCAACCAATGGCTAGTGATTTGAGGGCTCTTTTTGTATATATTAAAATTGTAACTGATTTTGATAGGATGGGAAGACTTTCGGGTCACATCGCAGATGTAGTTTTAAATCATAAATCATTACAAATTCATTCTGATCTCAAAGAGATGTTTGATAAAGTAGAAGAGATGATTGATGTTGTAATTGATGCATTTGTCAATGATAATATTCCTTTAGTTGATAAGCTCACTGAAAAAGATGATAGAATCGATGATTTATTTGAAAAGATTTTTAATGAAATAATCGGTTCTATGAAAGATACATGCAGTCATATATCAACTCAATCTGATATGTTATTTGTCGCACGTTGGCTAGAAAGATTAGGAGACCATGCTTGTAGAATAGGTGAGCGAATTATATATATGCTTACAGGTAAAAGAAAAAAAGTAACTTAGAATCCTTTTTTAGATAAATTTATGTGAATCTATAGGTATCTCTATATTAGTTATATGTATCTATAGTGTATGTTGAGAAGATATATATCCAAGAATATCTTAGAATTATTTTGAATATCTAAAGTTATTGAAAGTAAACAAATTGTAATTTATTGTTTATAATTATATAAAGAGTTGGTGGATTAGTTGATTGATAAAAAATGTATTGTTAATAAAAATAAAAAATCTCATCTCTCTATTTGGAAAAAAATTTTTTTTGCATCATTTTTAATTTTAGGTTTTTTTCTATCAATCCAAAAAGTAAGTTCTCAAACTACAACATTTGCTGTGGAAAATGATTATAATTCATCAAGTGCAAAATCAG
Organism: uncultured archaeon; assembly: GCA_964415445.1. Lineage (GTDB taxonomy): Archaea > CAYQAE01 > CAYQAE01 > CAYQAE01 > CAYQAE01 > CAYQAE01. Next base: position 3,771 of record CAYQAE010000026.1, read on the forward strand.
CCTATAATGCATCGGCTAGTATTAATTTTTCAAAATTAAATACATATTATAATGCTTTTTATGTATATGGAGTATATATCAGTCTTTATGAAGAGGGTAATGCATATCATAACCATAAAATACATGTAAGATTACTTAGAGGTAGTTATAGGCTGAATAATTCTGATGTTTTAGCCAAACAAAGTGTAAGAATAGGAGATTTAGGAGCTATTGGTAGTTATCAAAATCCCTCTTTAGTATATTTTAATTTACAAAAACCAATTTTTGTCACAAAAGAAAATATAACATATATCAATGTAGAGATTGAAAATTATGGAAGTGGATTTAATCAATTATATTGGTTGGGAACTTCTGATAATTCATCAGATGGTGATGGTGTGGATGAATCAGATGTTTATATATCCAAAAAAATTGGAGGCAGTAAATCTATATGGGAGAGAAGAAATTATGATCTTGTGTTTTCTCTATCTGTTGAGGACTCTAAATTTAATGATATGGTAGCACCAACTTATAGGTATTTAAAAGCACATCCTATAATAAAAGGAGATGTCCAGAATATTAGTATTGAAGTATATGATTTTGATTATTCTACTAGATTAAGTACTGTTGATGTTGTAAAGCTGAAAATTGGTGGAAATAATTATACAATGAATAAGGGTAAAACTACTTTAGGTAATTATGAGGTTTATTGGTTTCCATGGTATGGTGAAAATGTGGGGAAGTATAATTTTGAAATATTTATGGTTGATGTAGCTGGCAATTGCAAAAATATTTCAGGATCATTTGATGTTGTGGTATATGATCCAACTTTAGAAATTAGTAGTGTTTATTCTAATGTTATTGTAAATTCAATTACAATTAGATGGACTACAAATAGACCAACTAGATCACGTATATATTATGGTCTTGAGAATAACCCAAATAATTCGTTTGATCCATACACTGAGTGTTTATATGATTCAGAGTTAACTACAAATCATCAATTAGTGCTTTCAAACCTTTTATATGGGCGAAGTTATCATTATATGATAGCAAGTGTTGATAGTGGTTATTATTATTCAAACACCACAGATAATACATTTTTTACATCAAGACTACATACAGGTCATTTGAGCTATCCAGGGATGATTTCAAGATCCCCTAGTCTCCCAAAGACTATATTTGTATATTATACTGATGAATCTGGAAATCCTGTTTTAGGAGCAACTGTGGAATATGTTCTCAGAAGTGTATTTGGGGATGTATATGGAGAAGGTAAAATGCAAGATGGAGATGGTGATGGAAATTATACTGCAAGCGTATCAGGCGTTCCAGATGGAGAACCACTAGTTTTGGAAGTTGAAGCTCATAAGGAAGGGAATTATGTTGGTAAATCTCAGTTTGTATTGTCTCCAAAAGAAGAAGAGGAAGAAAGTTTTTTTGAAAAATACCTAACTTTATTTGCTCTATTAGGTATTATTCCTGCAGCTTTAGTAGGATCATTTTATTTTAAGAGAGAATTTTTAGACAAAAAAAATAGAAAATTCAAAAATCCATTTAAGAAATTAAAAGGTGCTTTTAAAAAGCTTGCAAGTCCATTTAAGAAGCTAAAAAATTTATTTGGGAGAAATAAAACAGATATCGATGATTTAGGCAAAGTAGAGACGAAATCTGATTCACCTGATATAGAAAAACTTTTTGAAGTCGAAGATGGAGTAGAGAACCCATATTCTCAATTTGAAAAAGGTGTTGATCAAAAATCAGCTAAACAAAGAGTTGAGGATGAAGCTTAATTTTTAGTCTAAATTCTATAGGTGAATTGATTTGTTTGGGGCAAAATAGGATTAAAATGAAGGGGGAAAAAACTGTTTATGGGCTGAATTTTATATCTCCTTCAAATTATTTTTGCGCTAATCGATTTTCTTTATTTTTATATTCATCTTTCACATTCATAAATAATATGTTATAGACGACGCAGCCGTCTGATATGGTTTTTATTCATAAAGCCGGATTTAGTTTTTTTAAGCTACTTTAAACCTCATATATACATCTATTTTAGAAAAAAAATTAAAAAATATAAGAGGTTTAAAAATTATGAGAAAAAAATTAATTAGTATAATTTTATTTGCGATGATTTCGGTGAGTGCAATAAGTTCTTTATTCATGATTGCACCCTCTAGTGATGTTGAAATAGGTTCTCTTAAAGAAGGCGACGACTTGGGCTTAAAAAGCTCAACTTCTGTTATTAATCTAACAGAAGACACTATTACTGAAGAATGGTCTATTCAAGATAATTATGTTGATAGACCTTCTATTCAAATCAGAAACTACGTTAACATCCCACTCTATGTTTCTGAGTGGGAAACACATTTAATTTCTGAAGAGTTAACTCTTCAGACGGTGATTAACGATCGAGGATCTTCTTCGGAAGCTACCCACGTGGAAGAAAGTTACGATGTGAACTGCCACGAGTTAACTATCTCTGGCAGTATCCCATATCATTTTAATAATTATGCTGGTGAGTGGGATACATCAATTGAGTTTTGGGTTAATAATTATAAGACCAAAATTGATGTTCACAACGAAACTGTTGATCAAGAATCAGGAGTGATAAGCTTTTCGTTTGCTTACACTCCAGGTGAAGCAATCAGCTCTTTTGAGCTGATATTTCACATTGATCCAGATGGTAGTCCACCAATGAACCACCCTGTGTGGGAGACCACAGGAAGCGGGCTACCGGCTTTGACATTGGAATACAACGAAATAGTACGAGAAGGTGAAATAGGGGAAGAATATTGTCCCCTCATTGATAACGGAGACAGCATATCCCTCGATGTATCTAGTCTTGATATGTCAGGGAATCGAGATCTTTTGTATGATCTCGATTTGATTACGGTGATGGAGGCGGATAATGACCGTCCGGCGCCGTACATTCATTCGATTTCTTATCCTAGTGAAGTTCGAAGCAATGAAACGTTTTTCATAGAAGCAGTGATCACTGATGCCAGCGGAGTTCATAAGACAGAATTCCATTATGGAACTAATGGAAGCTTTGATTACAGCGTTAGAGGAAATTATGATAACAATGATACATGGTACTTTCTAGTCGGACCATTGGGTCCTGCGTTCCGACTAAAATATGTTAATTTTTATATTGAAGCTTGGGAAAATGATGTTCCTCAAAATAAAACTATTTCGACAGACACAATGATTTATGGGAGCAGATATTCTAACACGCAATTTTATGTTAGATATCCTTTGGCTGCTCCATCGATTCAGTGGATATCTGATGTAGATAACAATCGATATAAAATAAATGATGCTATTTTTAAGACTTCTGAATCTTTTAGATTTCGATTAACAGCTAACAACAGAGACTCTGATGCACAGCATCAGTATACGGTGAAATTAGATGGCAGTTCCTTATCCGGACATAATGATAATTCATTTACTCCGGGAGGGGACACCATAGAGGTCGAACTTGATAATTTAGTTGGTGCCCTTGCTCAAACAGGGATTCATACTTTGCAAATCGAAGCGGAAACCGACGGTATCTCCAGAACTTGGATAGTACAAATCCAGGTTTCGACGTTTATCGGTGAATTCGCTTTAGGTTCTTTCATTTTTATGCTAATTTTTGCGATTAGCACTGCAGTTTTTGTGATAGGATTTGTTTATCTATACAAAAAAAGAGAATCTAAAGAGAAAGAAAAACTAAAAAGCAAAGATAAAAACCGTAAATTCAAAGACAAGTTAAAAGAACGTAAAAACGTTGAACTGGTTGAATGTCCCAATGAGGGTTGTGGATATTTAAATCCTCTCCATCAAAAATTCTGCGGAAAATGCGGTGAAGAGCTTATTCAAGGTGAGCCAGAGAAGCCGGAAATCCCTTGCCCTAATGAAGACTGCAAGGGAAAAATAAAAAAAGGGGAAGATTTTTGCGGAGAATGCCAGTCGAAAAGACCAAATATACAAGAAGGAAAAAAGAAAAGCAAAAAAGCTGATGAAAAGGAAATCGAAGATTAAATCTATTTATTTTTTTATTTTTTTACTATATTCATATAGTAAACTCTATGTTGTATATATATATCTATAGAGTAAGATGAGAAAGTATATATCCAAATTATATTGATATTTTATTAGAAAGCTAAAATGATAGTGGGGGAATTAAAATAATAAAAATTTCTAATATTGAAATTTTAGGTCAAAAAAAGTTATTTAGATACTTTTTAGTTTTTAGTTTATTAATTTGTTTTATATTAACATCTCAAGCAAATGTTAAGGCTCAACTCTATGATAAATGTATTGAAAATGATTATTATCTCAATGGTGGGTGGGGGAATGGAGTATATACAGGTTCTTCTAGTTTTAGTTTGTCTGCATCTGATCTTGATGTAGCGCATTTAATTGGTGTAAAATTAGCTTTATATAAATATCAAAATCCTGATCCAGAGGATACTATCTCTGTAAAGATCATAGAAGGTGGATATAAAGAATCAGAAGGTGATGTTTTATATTCAAAGACAACATCTATCCCTAATCCATCTAATTTACCTGATGCACAAAGTGAACCTGCCTATTTTGAAATATTATTTGATTCATCTATTACTTTATATAAAGGTGATACCTACTATCTTTTTGTTGATATATCACCTCCACAAACTGGATATGATCAAGTATATTGGGCAGCATGTTCAGATAGTTTTTCAGATGGAGACGGAGTTGATGAATCTGATGTTTATAGATATTTATATGGGGGGAGTTGGTCTGCTTTAGATTTAGATTATTTGTATAATATAACGTTAGATACCCAAATAGATGATCAAGAATCACCTATTTATTCAAATTTAGAAGCCCCTGATATTAATTTAGGTGATGAGCAAAATATTACTATAGAAGTATATGATAATGTAGAAGTTGAATCTGTCCAAATTAGTATTGATGGAGGTAATTTTGTAGATATGCAAGATGGTAATCCTTATTGGTATGCATGGACTCCTACAACTTCAGGAACTATTGAATATGATATTTTGATTAAAGATACATCTGATAATATTAATTCAGCATCTGGATCTTTTGAAGTAATATCTACAGATAGTGAAAAACCAACATATTCAAATTTAGAAGCCCCTGATATTAATTTAGGTGATGAGCAAAATATTACTATAGAAGTATATGATAATGTAGAAGTTGAATCTGTCCAAATTAGTATTGATGGAGGTAATTTTGTAGATATGCAAGATGGTAATCCTTATTGGTGGGCATGGACACCACTAAATTTAGGTGAAATCGAATTTACTATAAAAATGGAAGATACATCTCAAAATAAAGAATTTTTATCTTCAAGTTTTGAAGTGCTTTATAATGATATTATTTCTCCTTCATTTTCTAATTTAACTTCTCATTTAGTTAATTTAGGTGATATTCAAAATATTACAGTGGAAGTAGAGGATAATATACAAGTTGATGTAGTTTTAATATCTCTTCATGGTGATAATAAAACGATGAAATGGAGAAATTCTTTTTGGTATTCATGGGAGCCACAATCTTTAGGTACAATTGATTTTGTCATTTATGCAAATGATACTTCAGGTAATTGGAATCAAACTTCTGGTAGTTTTGATGTTGTCTCACCTGATCCTACTCTTATAATTGATAATGTAGTGGTTGAAGTATTAAATAACTATGCTATTATAAATTGGTCTACAAATCGAGACGCTGATTCAAAGATAATGTATGGACTAAGTTCAGATTATAGCAGTTTTGAGTATAATTCAGATATGACTAAATCTCATAGTCTAAAGATTGAAGATCTAGATTATGAAAAAACTTATCATTATATGATATTGTCCAAAGATGTGACTTATAAATCTACAAACACATCTGATAATACCTTCCAAACAGGTTCAATGCCAGAGGGATATTTATCAGATGCAAAAATTATTAAAAAATCAGATAATCTCCCAAAGAAAATTATAGTAACTTATAAAGATTCAGATGGGAATCCAATAATTGGAGGAGATCTATATTTTAATTTAAGCTATTCAAATGGAACCATCATTATATCTGATAAATTAAAGGATGAGGGTAATGGAAATTATAGTTACTATTTAAATGATATTCCAGAAGGTATTGATTTAAAATTAGATATATCTGCTCAAAAAGAAGGAGCTTATATTACTTCAGAGCAATTTGTTATACAAACAGACTTTCAAGATTCAGGTGATAGTATTTCAATATCTTCAGATTCAGATGTTTTTGATAGTGTAGAATCATTTTTTAAAAGTGATATAGGTGGAATTCCTATTGTTATTCCTCTTTCTGCTCTTTTTGCAGTAATAGGTTCAACTATAATTGGTAGATTGAGAGGTGGGAGGAAAGATTTGGTAGATAAATATGATCAATTTGAAGAAAGACCTCAAAAGACAAATAATATTTCAAAAACAAAGCCAAGGCCACAAATCAACCCTGACGCTTTTTTAAATAATAGTATTTTGCAAAACAAAACAAATAGATCTAAAAATATCAGAAATTCTAAGATGGCTAATAGATCTAGGATAAATGTAGTTAGAGTCAATAATATTCATAATAAGGGAGATATGGCAATTAAAAAGTGATATTTTTGAAAATTGTCATGTCTTTGGAAACTTCACAAATAGATAAATTTCACTCTCATAAATGATATAACAGATGATTTAGTCGTCTTAATTTGTTTTATACAGATTTAGATATGTTATATCTACTTTAACCTCATAAAGAAATCTTTTTTTGAAAAAAAATTAAAAAATTATGAGGAAAAAATATATGAGAAAAAAATTAGCAGTATTTATGTTTTTTGCAGTGATTTCGGTGAGTGCAATAAGTTCTTTATTCATGATTGCACCCTCTAGTGATGTTGAAAATCCAAATACTAGTTCTTGGGTCAATGATAATTCTAATTGGACTATAAGTGGTATAACTAATTCTTCTTATTTAATTAATAGGACAGAATTGAGGATTCCAGATGATGCGGAAAATATCCAAACAAAGATAACTAGTATTGAATTTTGGAATGAAACAGAAATTCGAAGAATCGGTAATGCCAGCTCAACTCATATTGAGGACAGCTGGGATATCAGAGATTCAAATTATTTGGAAATAAGCGGGTTTATCCCGTATTATTTTCCAAGCGGTGATATTGAATGGAATATTTCTGTTGAGTTTCAAGTGAACGGACTTAATGAAGATCTCCTATTTAGGGAAGTCAATGAATCAGGAGATTTTCCATTTGAATTCAGTTATTCAGGAATGATTTCCTATTTTGGTTTGGTTTTTCATACAAACCAAAGTGGTTTTCCGCCAGTCCATCCAGTTTTTAATATGACTGATGGAGGAAAACCAGCAGTGAACATGGATATTATAAATTTTATACCGACAGATGATCAAGTTTCTGGAGGTATAGTTTATGAATTCATAGATAATGGTAATTGCATTGAATTAAATTCAACTGAATTTGTTTATTTCAATGCAACTTTGGAGACAAGCTGGAGATACGACGAAGATACTTCTGGACCTATTATTGAAGGAATAAAGTATCCACAGAAAGTCACTGATGCTGAGGAAATTCATATCTCAGCTAACATCACTGATCCAAGTGGTGTTAACGCAACATTGTACTATGGTTATGAAGCACCATACAATTATAGTGTAAATGGAAACAATACAAGCGGAGATAAGTGGGAGTTTTTGATTTCAGCTCAAAGCTCTCATGGAGGCGAAAATCTTACATTTTATATCATATCATGGGATGGAGATACACCTTCATCAAAGAGCCAAAGCGATTACTATAACATCACTATTGAAGAAAAGCAGAATAAAAATCCGCATCCGCAACCAAATAATGAATTATTTAATCCATGGATTATCTTGGGTCCGGTAATTTGTGGTATTGGTGTAGTAATTGCTCTTATAATAATACGGATACTTAAATCAATTCCAGATATGCGTATAAATTAATATCTTATTTTTTTATTTTTTTTATTTCTTAATTTTCGATTTAGAAGATTCAAAAAAGACTAATATTCTATATATCGTTTTCAATCCCATATAATTTTATTTTAGCTTTTTATATTCTATTTTTTCTAAAAAAGACTTATTTAATTATTTTTTGTTAAAGTTTAAATATTTTTTGCTTTTATATAGGAAATAAGTTTCCTATTACCTATACAATGGGGTGAAATTAATATGGCAGAAGCGACAATAATGGGTATTGATACAATATGGGTATTAATTGCTGCATTTTTAGTGTTTTTTATGCAGGCAGGTTTTGGTATGGTTGAAGCTGGTTTTATTAGAGCTAAAAACAGTATAAATATTTTAATGAAGAATTTTATTGACTATTGTCTTGCAAGTCTAATGTTTTTTGCAGTAGGCTATGCAATAATGTTTGGAGAAGGAAATAGCTTAATAGGATATGGTGGTTTTTTTCTCAACGATGCATACAATTCAAGCGGTGTCCCTTTATATGCATTTGTGCTATTTCAGATTGCATTTGCAGGAGCTGCGGCTACAATTGTTGCAGGTGCTATGGCAGAGCGGATGAAATTTCCTGCATATTTAATTTATACCGCTGTAATTAGTGCACTAGTATATCCTATAGTTGGCCATTGGATTTGGGGTGGTGGTTGGTTAGCTGAGATGAATTTTGCAGATTTTGCAGGATCAACTGTAGTTCATCTAGTTGGTGGATCTATTGCATTCATTGGTGCATACATATTAGGTCCAAGGCGAGGTAAATATAACAAGGACGGATCATCTAATATCTTAGCAGGTCATAATATTCCAATTGCGGCATTGGGTGTATTTATTCTTTGGTTCGGATGGTTTGGCTTTAATGCTGGAAGTACTTTATCTGTTGGGGATGGTAATCTTATTGCTCGTGTGGCTCTAAATACTAATTTAGCTGCTGCAGCTGGTGGTATATCATCAATGATAATAATTTGGGCAAAATATGGAAAAGCTGATATGTCAATGACTATGAATGGTATCTTAGGTGGATTAGTTGGAATTACTGCTCCATGTGCATATGTGGGCCCTGAATCTGCTATACTAATTGGATTTATAGCAGGAATTGTGGTAGTATATGGTGTATTATTTATTGATAGACTTAGAGTTGATGATCCAGTGGGTGCTGTTGCAGTGCATGGTCTAAACGGTGCTTGGGGCACAATTGCGGTAGGTTTATTTGGTAAAGCGTCCTTAGGACTTGCAAACGATGGACTCTTCTTAGGAGGGGGTATTGAACAGTTACTCATCCAAATATTAGGGGTGGTAGTTGTAGCAGGATTTTGTATTGCTTCTATGGGTGCAGTATTTTTAGCTATAAAATTATCCATAGGTCTTAGAGTAGATAGAATGGAAGAATTTAGAGGCCTAGATATAGGTGAGCATGGAATGGAATCATATAGTGAATTTCAAATCTTTACAAATAAATAGGAGGGATTTAGATGAAATTGATTATAGCATATATCCAACCTGAAAAATTAACTGATGTTAAAAAAGAATTATTTGCAAATGAAATTTACAAAATGTCAGTTACTACATCTTTAGGGTGTGGACAGCAGAGAGGTTTTCATGAAGTCTATCGTGGAGTTGAAGAAGAGGTAAACTTATTGAAAAAAATGAGATTAGAGATTGCAGTAAACGATGATTATGTTGATAGAACCGTTGAAGCAATAATTAAAGGTGCAAAAACAGGTAAAATTGGTGATGGTAAGATATTTGTGATTGATATCCAAAATTGTATAAGAATAAGAACAGAAGAAGAAGGTAAGATTGCTATAGGCTAAATTTAGAAAAAATATAAAATGGAGGTATATTTAAAAAAAGTAGATAGTCAAATACCAATTGGTAATATTTTGATTATAAAAAAATAGAGGTAATTAATATGGTAGCAAAAGATAGTAGATTATCAGAAGATAAGACTCAATTAACTAAAATATTTGGAGAAAATGTCTTTAGTATTAAAAATATGAGAAATTATTTATCAGACAAAGCATATAGATCATTGAGATCAACAATATTGTCTGGATTATCCCTAGATCCTACAATAGCTGATGAAGTTGCAGATGCAATGAAAACATGGGCCTTATCAAAGGGTGCAACTCATTTTACTCATTGGTTTCAACCTCTCACTGGATCCACTGCAGAAAAGCATGATTCATTTGTGGTCCCAGATCGTGAGGGTGGGGTGATTCTAAAATTTTCAGGAAAAGAGCTTATTCAAGGAGAACCAGATGCTTCAAGTTTTCCCTCTGGTGGACTCAGAGCTACTTTTGAAGCTCGAGGTTATACTGCATGGGATCCAACTAGCCCTGCTTTTATCAAAGAAGGATCAAATGGTGCAACTTTGTGTATACCTACTGTATTTTGTGGATATCATGGAGAAGCTTTAGATAAAAAAACTGCAATCTTAAGATCTACAGATGCACTATCAAAGCAAGTTTGTAGATTAGGGAAGTTCTTTGGAATTGATTCAGATGGAAAAAGAGCATATGCAACATTGGGAAGCGAACAAGAATACTTTTTAATTGATAAAGACTATTTTGATTCAAGGATAGATCTTCTGCAGACTGGTAGAACTTTATTTGGAAGAGAGCCTGCAAAGCATCAACAATTAGATGATCATTATTTTGGTGCAATAAAAGATTGTGTTTTATCTTTTATGAGTGATTTAGATAGAGAATTATGGCGTTTAGGTGTCCCAGCTAGAACTAGACATAATGAAGTATGTCCAGCCCAGTTTGAGATAGCTCCTATGTTTGAAGAGCTAAATTTATCTGTAGATCATAACATGATTACTATGGAAGTGTTAAGAGAAGTTGCAGAGCGACATGGGTTAGTTTGTCTTTTGCATGAAAAACCCTATGCAGGTGTAAATGGTTCAGGAAAACATAATAATTGGTCTATAGTTGGCCCTGATGGTAAAAATTGGCTTACTCCGGGTGATAATCCACATGAGAACGCTAAATTTTTAACAATGATTTGTGCTCTAATGAGTGCAGTTGATAAACATCAGGGATTACTTCGAGCATCAGTAGCTAGTGCTGGAAATGATCATAGATTAGGTGCAAATGAAGCTCCTCCTGCAATTATATCTATATTTTTAGGTGATCAACTCTCTGATATAATTGAGCAGATTGAGAAAGGAGAAAAAATGAGTTCAAAATCAGGCGGCACAATTGAGATTGGTGTCTCTTCTTTGCCTAAATTTCCAAGAGATGTAACTGATAGAAACAGAACTTCACCTTTTGCTTTCACAGGCAATAAATTTGAATTTAGGGCTGTGGGTTCTAACCAAAATCCAGCAGGTGCAAATGTAGTTTTAAATACAATAGTGGCAGAAGCAATTGATGAGATATGCACACAACTTGATAAGGATATAGGGGCTGGAAAAGATTTTAATGAATCTCTTCAAAGTATACTGAAAGATATAGTAAAAAAACACAAAAGGATATTATTTAACGGAGATAATTATACAGATGAGTGGTTAGATGAAGCAGAAAAGAGAGATCTTTTGAATCTTAAAAAAACACCAGAGGCGTTGAAGTATATTACAACAAAGCAGACAATTGAAACTTTCAAAAAATATAAGGTATTTTCAGAAAGAGAGCTTAAATCTCGACATGAAGTATATCAAGAAGTATATGATGAAACTATATTATTTGAAGGAAAATGCGCATATACTATTGCTAAAACAGAGGTATTGCCAGTAGCATTTATGTATCAATCTGAATTAGCTGCAACTATTAATTCTGTAAAATCAGTGGGCATATCTGAGATAAGTGAGAGCAAAGAACTACTTGAAGACGTTGTGAGATTGACAGATAATTTACTTGGTGCTTTAAAAGAGCTTGAATTGTGTATAGATAGCAAAGACGGTAAAAAAATAATTGAAGCTATGCAAAAAGTAAGAGAGCCAGCAGATGAACTAGAGGGTATTATTCCTAAAGACTTATGGCCACTCCCATCTTATGTTGAGATGATGTTTAGATTATAAATTTTAGGCCAATCCATTTACTATGGGTTGGATTTTATTTATTTTTCCAAAAATCTCTGTCTCTTTTTTCGTCAATTTCTTGTATTAGTTTTTTTGGATATGGATTGAAAAAAGTCTGATTTATAATATCCTTATTTTTTAGAATTATCCTTGATACTTCTTTTAGAGTTTCAAGGCTTATTTTATTTTCTTTATATTTTTCTAAAATCTCTTTTTCATCAATTAATTTAATAAAGAAGTTGTAGATATCTTTACTTAAGGGTGGTTTTTTCATTATTTGTTTAATTTTTTCAAAATAATCTTTATCGGATATATCTAGCTCTTTGCATAAATTAGGATTATAGAATTCAAATAATAACTTATTTGATTCGTTGAATTCTTCTAATTTATTTGATTTTGATGCTTTTTTATATCTTGCAAATAAAAATAGTTTAGTTAGAAAATGATCTCTTATTTTTTTATTTCTTAATCTATCTTCTTCTTCGATAGGATATCCACTAAATTTTTCTTCTACTCTGCTTGCAAAAAATCCACCACATTTTCCAACTACAGGTGATCCACGCATACCAGAATAGACTTTTATATTTTTAACTCCCATGGTGGGTGATTTTGATTTAAATATAAATCCATCTACATCTTCTAATTCATTAACAAACTTTTTAGAAAAATTATTCATTTTCTCCGTTACATCCTTGTTTGTTTTATGTTGTATTAGTCTGTAATTATTATCTACTTTTACAATTCTTATTGGCTCTCTTGGGACTCCAAGGCCAATTTCATATTCTGGACAAACCTTAATGAATTCTACAAAAGGAATTAAATCTTCTACTATTTTTGAAGGTATCATCTGACCATTGTATCTTACCTTCTCGAATTCTAAACAAGCACTTGTCAAAACTCTTGGTTTTATCATTTTATCACTTTAATTGCTTCTAATGCGCTCTTTTCTTTATCTTTTATCTCAAGCATAATATCAAAATCAATATCTTTCGTTTCTCTGATATATGATTTAAAATCTTCTATATTTATGTGTTGTGCGTGTTTTCCTTTTCTACCTTCAGGGTTTTGAGAACTATAATCTGTCATCAAAATCCCATCTTTTTTTTTCCATGATTTTTTAGCTGATTTTATAGCATCTATAATTTTCTCTCCGTTATTTCGACATTTATGGTGAAATGGATCAAAAATTATAGGTATATCTATCTTTTCAGATATATCTAGACAATCTTTTAGTGAAAAAAGTCTATCATCGTTTTCAATTGCTAATCTTTTTTTTATAAATTTTGGTAGGTCTTTATATCGTTCTGTGAATCTTTCTTTTGCTGATTTAATATCTCCATATACTCCGCCTACGTGAATTTGTATTTTTGCTGTGGGGTCTAAATTCATCAAATCAAGTACTTCACAGTGCCAAATTAAATCTTTGATACTTTTTTCGACCACATAATCTTTTGGAGAATTAATAAGTACAAACTGATCTGGATGCATAGATATTCTAATATTATTTTTGTTTATGATTTTCCCGATTTCTCTAAACTGCTCTTTAAAATGATCTTGCCATCTAAACTTACAAATTGGGTGGCTTGCAAAAGGAATTAAATCTGAACTGATTCTAAAAAAGAGTAGGTTTTTTTCTACGTTATATTCTAATATTTTCTTTAGGCATTTAAGATTATTTTTGACTTTTTTGATTAGATTTTCTTCTGAATAGTTAGCTAATCTAAAAGAGGAATTAGCTGTACATCCTAAAGATCTATTAATACAAGGATATCCTATTTTCATGATAGTAAATTATGCTAATCTTCTAGCGTAGATGGACAAAATAATTCCAATGCCACCAGTGGATGCAAACCCTGCTATTGTTGGCGATTGTTCACTAATTGCAATTACTAAAGCGATAATAAGTCCGAATAGACCCATACCCGCACCTAAAGATATAGTAAATTTTCCTATTTTTGTTTTTTCTTTTGAAATTAAAATTGAACCTAAAATTACAGCGATACCACCTAAAGATGCGACAAACAACAAAACTGCAAAAATTATATCTACATATTCATTGTCGACTATATTTTCTGTAACAAAATCTTTTGTATCACTCCATGCAGCAGCACCACTTAATCCTGCCATAATTAAAAGTATTCCTGCAATTAATCCAATTAGACCTGCTTTTTTATGAGAAGATACCATCTTAATCAAAGATGTTTTTCTATCTTTTCTATCTAAAAAAGTTTTGGTTGAGAACGGGTGTGGGACATAATTATGATCCTAACCAACTTAGGTTATGCCACAGACTCGTGCAGAAATTAGCAGTATTTACTCGATCTGGTCTGCGTTGTGCGATTTTCCAACCAGTTCTTCTTTTGTCTTCTGAAAATCCACTTTCTGATTGGTTTCTTTTGAAATACTCTTTTAGGTACTTTTTGTATCATTGACAAATTTATGTAACATATTTTTCCACCCCCAACTCCCATTTATTGTGGCATTCTTTTTGGGAATCAAGTAAGTACCTACATTCTTCAGATATTGTTGACACAGATCAAAGTAATATTGACCACTGTAATATCTATCAAGTCTAATACTCTTGACCTCAACAGCCGTTTTTTTAGCCATTTTCATTGCATTAAGAAATGCTTCTTTTTCACATTGAGAATGTACCGATAGAGACTTACAAGTCAAATCTAAAACAAGCATACGAGATTCTGAAAGACATTGACGAAGACGATACACCATACCTTGCATTAGCTCTTTCGATAGAAAATGACGGTATTTGGTCAGATGACACAGATTTTGATAAGCAGAAAAAAGTTAAAGTCGTAAAAACAAGAGAAATGGTTAAATTGTTGGAGTGAATATCTGTTAAAAAATGATTAAAAGCACATTGGTAACTTCAAAAAAGTCCGTTGTGCGTGATTAGATACAATGTGAATAAATCATATAAAAGATGAAAAAAAGAAAAAAATATATGTTTCAGTGGTCCTGGTCGTGTAGTTTATGAGAACACATTCCACAGGTGAGTGTTTGTCCGCCCTTTGTTATTTGGAGACCACCTATGAATATTTTGACACCATTCGTCGCAAGTCCGACAACAAGTCTTACGAATTGCTTTAAGTGCTGCAATTCGTTTGAGACGGTTATTTTTGCGGTGTGCTCAGAATGAATTTCCCTCACATCAGTATACGTGCATGTTCCATCTTCAAAGGAGAACTCAGAGGTGTGATTAGATCTCTTCTCCGTTATTGACACGTTTCCAAGTGGAACAAAGATCGATTTTGGATCTGAGAGAACTTGAGGTGAGTCCCAAAGGGATGATTCTACAACGAGAGTGAATCCGCCAAATACAGCATGCTCCCCTAGATCCGGAACACACATCATAGCAGTGACCCCCAAAGCGATTGGAATTTCACTCGTTTTGAGGATTCTCACGTGCAGCGTCTTATATGCCGTCTCATGCCCGATTTTCTTCATAATTGTCGAGAGTACGAGCAGTATGTCGGCACCGGCGAGATTTTTAAACTCAACTACCAGTGTTACTTGTGGCTGAGTATATGCTCGAAGTGCATAATGTTCATTTTCGATTATCGTTTTTTCTACCATCTTATTAACCTCCAAAATTGCGTTTTGAAATCACGTATTGTCTAAGATGAATATGAATGCAGAAGCAATCAAACAAAAAAGAGTAGAAACACCCAGATGAGATCCAAAATCTCAAAAAATATATAGTAACAATATTAATGAAGGTATAAAAACTTATTGTGCAATATCTTATTAAATATTAATAATATTTTTCTTATTTTTTAATAAAAAACACAGT
Source organism: uncultured archaeon (assembly GCA_964415445.1). GTDB lineage: Archaea > CAYQAE01 > CAYQAE01 > CAYQAE01 > CAYQAE01 > CAYQAE01. The sequence goes on from CAYQAE010000026.1 coordinate 19,598, forward strand.
CATTTATTTAATACATCATGTACACTATAAGTATCATGAATGCTACTACTTCAAAAATAAAAGACAGAGTAAATGCTAAAGAGAGTTATAAAAACGTTCTCAGTGATGAAGATAAAACGATGTACATTGAATTGATGAAATATACAAACGTCTCTTTTTTCTGTCCAATGTGTGATAACAATGATTTTGTGATTGCAGAAGGATTTTTTTTGCATGACATATCAATTAAAACAGAAGTCCAAGCACTCTCAGGAAAGAAGATACCAACAATACCTATAATTTGTACAAAATGTGGATTTATAAGCCAACATGCGGTGTTGGTACTGCACAAATACATAAAAGATCTACAAAAAAAATAAAAACGCTCAGAAAATGTTAAAATAGAAAAATAGTGTTCATATAAGTAATTTAGAGACAAAAAATACTTATCAAAGATTCATAAGATAGATGAGAAAAATTATGAAAATTTAATATGAATACCATAAAATTTTAATAAAAAAAGCAAATCTTTTATTAAAAAATGAGGAAACAATATGGCCGCAAAAGAAGTATCGATACTTCATAACATCATAGAGAATATATCTGACAACGAAAAAGTTGAAGATATAAAAAAGAGGGTACGAGAAATTACATCTTCTCCTTTAGATTTGACTGAGCTTCATAAAAAAATAATTGACATCCTCTCAATAGATCATCCAACTCAAACTGTAACTCTGATTTCAATCCTTCATGCCGCAGGAATTGAGGAATCATCATATATTGGTATGTTCTGCCAAAAAATAAGACCTTTTCTACATTCAAATCATTCAAAATTAAGAGAGATTTCAGCAAAAGCAATAAGAGAAATTGCCTTCTCACGTCCTGCTCATGTAAAAGATATTGTAACGTATGAACTTGCAACTCCAAGAATACAGTATTGGGGTGGATTAGAAGATATAATTCTTGCACTCGGGTACATCTGTAAAACAGATCCGC
>CAYQAE010000026.1:20582-20830 GCA_964415445.1 uncultured archaeon
ATCCGCTTTATTTACAAAGTAATAAAGTACAGCAATCGATAAAAACTGTGATTGGGTGGATGTTAATTGAAGATAAAACAATACTTTGGCCTATTTTGGAAACACTAGATATAATAGCTAAGCTAAATTATTCATTCTTTAGCGCGTGTATTGTGGAATATCTCCAAAAAACGAATAATATTTCAGATGATATTTTAAAAGACACTAAATCATTTTTGAAACAAAATACATCATCAACAATCAATAAA
>CAYQAE010000027.1:0-14302 GCA_964415445.1 uncultured archaeon
ATCCTTTTGAAATTTCAATTAAGTCTTGTTGTTTTAAAAAAGTTATAACTTTATCTAAAACTTTTTTGTCAGCTTTTAATTCATTTAATATCTCATCAAGCGCTTTTACTCCATCTATCATGTCCCAAATTTCATATACTAAATATTTCATATTTTCATATTTATCTACTGCTTTAGGTAGCTTCGAAACTAATTTTTTGGGAATTTTTATTTTTCCTTCTGCAATATCAAGTATTTCTTGAGGTAGGTTATCTACATTTTTTTCATAAACATCATCATCATCTACTATAAGTTTAGAATCACCAGAGAGTGCATCTTTCATTCCTGGTATTGTATATGATTTATCTTTTGATTCTTTTCTTTCATATAACTCTTCTTCTTCAGGTTTATATACCTTCTTTACTTCTTTTGTAATGATTTGTGTCATTGCATCTTTTTCTAAAAGAAGAGGTTTTTCATTGTAATTTGTACCTGGAATTTTAGTTACAGATAGAATTCTTCCATCATCAACTTTTTGAATAGATAAATGTGCATCAAAAGGTTCTATTACTTCTCTTATAAGTTCTTTATCCAAAAAAACAGTATCTAGAGTTAAAAGCAAAGTTGCATTTTTTTCCTTTGATTTGTTTATAATATTATTTATGAATTCTCTAGCTCCTCCACCTTTAATTGATTTTAACATTTGAGATATTGAATCAGCAACTATTCTAGTAATATTTGCTTTTTTTAATACTTTAGAGAGTACAATATTTAATGAAGTTACTCCTCTCTCACATACTACCATATTTTCTGAGATTGGTTTATTTCTACCTCCTGCTATAATTAAATGTAGTATAGGTTTAAAATCTGCTATTGCATGTTTAACTAAAGGAGATATTTTATCTGAAATGTAGAGACAATGTTCTGCATTCTCTAATCCTTCTCGCAAAAATCTAGTTAAAAGAAGATCTTTTTCATCGACATCTATTGTCTGCAGAGCCACACTATAACCTTTTGGTAGTCCTCCATCAAGTATTTCTTTATCAAAAGTGACTAAACCTGAAGCAATTTTATCTTTAGGTGGATTATAAGTTTCATACTCATCATCAATATTAATTCTTATATAATCTTCATCTTCGTCCTCTGTTTTTGATTCTTCTTTTATTTTTGCTTTTTCATCTTCTTTAGATCTTTTTTCTTCTTTAAAGGTATCATCTGATAATGAGGATTCTTCTTTACTCATATTATATAAATTTTTAATTTCAAAAGTAGCATTTGCATGCTTGCTTTTAGAATCTAATTCTTGATCGCTTTTGAGTTCTGACTCTTTTTTATCTTTTAAAATCTCTTCTTTAGACTTTTTATCTTTTTTTACTATTTTTCGTATTTTGTCAAACAATCCCATTTATTTTCCCCGATCTTGTAGAATTTTAAAATCTTCTAAGAGATAAACTTAATTAATTCTAATAAATTTAATTATTTTAATATTTATATATTGTTGGTTTTCTATACTTTAAGATTTTCACAAAAACAAGTGAAATTATTTTAACGCCGTGTTTATCAAGCTAATTCTGCTTCAAGATCTGCTTTTTCCTTGATCTTACTATAGTATTGCTCTACTTTGGTTTCAAAATCACGAGCCATTTCTGTTAATTGTTTAGCTGAAGAAGTTAATTCTTCCATACCTGAAACTTGTTCTTTTATGCTAGCGTCTGCTTCAGTAGAAGCTGAAGAGTTTTCTTCTACTATTGATGAAATACTATCAATTTCACTCATAATTGAATCAACGCTGGTCATAGTTATTTCTAACATAGATTGACCTTCAGTAGATAATGATGCACTATTTTCAATAGAAATAACAGTTTCATTACTTATTTTCATAATTTCTGAGATCAAATCTGATATTTGAGTAGCTGATTTTTTAGATCCATCTGCTAGTTTTCTTATCTCTTCTGCAACAACTGCAAAACCTTTACCATGTTCTCCTGCGCGTGCTGCCTCTATAGCTGCATTTAAAGATAATAAATTTGTTTGAGCCGCGATACTAGAAATAACTTCCACAATTATCTCGATTTGTTTAGATTTGTTGTTTAAATCTTTAATTACATCTGCAGTTCTGTTAATGTTCGATATAATAGTTCTAAATTTGTCTGAAACATTAGATGCTAATGTTCTTACGTTTTTACCTTCTTCATTTGTTTTATTGACTGATTCAGAAGTATTTTGACTACCTTCACTTAATTGTTTTATCATCTGTGAAGTTTGAATGACCGAAGAATTCATTTCTCTAGTGATTGCAGCCATCTCTTCAGAAGTTGAAGCTAATGTTGAGCTACTTTCACCAATATTTTTTACAAGTCCACCTAAACTATTTTTTATATTTTCGATAGCTTCAGATATTTGATTAATTTCTAAACACCATGATTTTTCAAAATCTATTGATAAATCCCCGTCAGCTATTTTTTTAGAATGGTCTAAGACATTATCTATTGGTTTAATTAAAAAATAATTAATAACAAAATATGTGCTTAACAAAATAAAAGCAGCAAAACATGACATAAAAAGCCCTGTAAACAAAATAGAATTTGTTTCAATAGACGTATAATATACAGTAAGAGCTGTTATTGATGTATATCCGAGCACAACAGAAAAAATATATGTAAAAAGGCTATTTCTATATTTAAAAAAAGAAAAAGCTAAACTAGCAGCTAATAATGCAAATACAAATAATACGAATATTGAAAATGTCATCTCTGCCACATAAGTCACCTTCTATCAATTATAATATACTTATTGTTAACAAAGTGTTATATCCTACAAGTTTTATATATTTTCTTATTTTTTTATCTTATTATTCTAATTCTGTGGCAATTTTAACTCTTTGAAAAATAAATAAAATTTTAGATTAATAAAAAAGAATTGAAAATATTAGAATAGGTTTTTAGATAATTTATATATATCTTAGGCAATTAAAACAAACTTACCAAAAAATAGATATAGCATGTTAACTATGCTTATAATAAGTAATTGATAAGAGAAGGTATGAATATAAATTATTATATATGGCTCAAATTATTATTTGCAAGGTGATTTTACTGGCTAAAAAAGAAGATAAAGCAACAGAGATTTCAGATGACTCTAAAATATTTCTAATTCCAAAAGATTTACCTGATGAAATTCATGATTCTGCTAAAATTAAAAAAATTCCAAAAAAAACGAAAGAAAAATTACCTAATTTAGAAGATGAAAGTGCTATTATAAGAGATTTTATTTCCAAAATTTGGGATACTATTGATAATAAAATTAGTATTAATGAAATAATAGAAAAAATAGGAGTAGATCCTAATTTAGCTGATAGCATTTTTGATTTTTTATCTAGCTCAAATCTTATTGAAATTAATTCAAATGTAGATGATAAAGATAGAATAATTGCAAAAGATATTGTTACAATATGGCCAGAAATAAATAATAATTTATTTGCTAATATCAAAGAAGATATTAACATCCCTCAAAATCGTCTAATTGATTCTCTTAATTATTTAAAAAATAAAAATTTAATTGAGATTAAGAAAAAAAATGAATGGGACAAAAATGAAGATACAATTGAACCTAAACCTTCTAAAAAAGAAATTGATGAAGAAGAATTAGAAAAATGTTTAGGAAGTTTAGCAGCGGATTTAGAATCTGAAAAAGATCAAAAATTAAAAGAAACGGCTAAAGAGAAAGTAGAAGAAAAATTAAAGGATTCTCAAGTAAGTGAACGTTTAGAGCTTGCAAAAAAAATAGAAAAAATAAAGAATGTAGATTCAGAAAATATTGAAAAAGAAGAAGAAATTTCTAAAGAAGATAAAAAGCCTAAATTAGAGGAAAAAATTAAACCATATGTAGATTCAAAAAATAGAGATTTGAAAGAAGATAAAAAATCAAAATTAGAAGAAACTTCAAAAATAAAAGAAAAATTAAAGGAAGATACAAAAACTAGCCAAGAAAAGTCTAAAGAAGAATCTCCAAAAAAAGAAAAAGACAAAGTTCCTATTAGATCTTCAAAATCGAGAGATGAAGCAATAGCTAAAATATTAAAAGAAAGAGAAAGAGAAAAAGCCAAAGGTATTAAATCATCAGAAGAAGCCCACAGAGAAATTGAAAAAAAATTATCTAATCTTAAGAGTGCTAAATCAGAGAAAGAAATAAAAGAAGCTGAAGACAATATTAGAGATACAGTTCATAAAAAAATAAAAGACACAGTTGAATCAGGAGCAGATAGAGGACAATTAAAAGATATGGCTGGATCTCTTAAAGATTATATGTCGAATATAAATAAAAATTCGTCCTTAAGTCAATCTAATGTAGTTCAACAAATGTCTTCTGCTTTAATGTCTATTTCAAAAAAGCTTGAGGAAAATTCTAAAAAATTAGAATCTTTTGCAGAAGCAGAAAGTAAAAAAATTGATATGCTAGCTGAAAAACTTTCCACACCAAAAGAAAAAAGAAGAAAAATAGAAAAAAAAGAGCTTGAAGAATATCTTGGATTTTTAAAGAAGAAAAAAACAGATGAAGGCGAAGATCATATTACTTTTGACTAACTGCATAACTACTTTTAATTTATGTGTGTCTTATAATATATATAAAACTTCCAAAGGTGAGATTACGTCAGAAACCAAAAAAAATAATGATAGTTCAGATGACGAAAAAGTCGTTGTAAAATTAAAAAAAGAGCTCCCTGAGTATATTAAGGAATTTGCTAAAATTAAAAAGGTACCATATAAACTCAAGACAGATTTACCTAAATCAGTGGATGAAAAAAAAGTTCTAAAGGATAATATTCGCAAAATTTGGAATATTATTGATGGTAAAACTAGTATAGAAGAAGTTATTAAAAAATCAGGAGCAAAAGAGAAAACAGCTAAGAGAATTTTTGATTTTCTAAACAAAGTAAAACTCGTAGAGATAAAAACGAATAAATTAAGTAAACAAAGACAGATCGCAGAAGATGTCATTTTAATTTGGCCTCATTTATATAAAGGAGTTCAAAAAATTAGATCTAAAACTAATGTCTCTTTGGATAGATTAAAAGCAGCTCTTGATTTTTTAAAATCTAAAAAATTAATTGAATTTAAACCAAAGTCTAAAGTTTCAAAATCAAAAAAAGATGATTTTTCACCTGAAGAGATAGACAAACATTTAGAAAAGTTGCAATTGGATATGAAAGGTGAAAAAGCAAAAGAAAAAAAAGTAGAACCTAAAAAACCAATATCTCTTTTTGAATTATCAAAGGGAATTAAAGACCAAAAAGAGCCTAAATCTAAAGAAAAAGCAAAGCCTGAAATAGACAAAGAAGATTTAGAAAAGAGATTAAAAAGATTGAGAGATGACAGTTATAAGCTAGAACCAGGCGGAATTCGTCCTAAAAAGATTAAAGAAGAAGAACCAAAAAAAGAAGAGAAAAAACTAAAACAAAAAGAAGAAGAAAAAAAGGAAATAAAATCCATAGAGAAGCCAAAAGTAGAAGAAGAACCAAAAAAAGAGGTTTCTAAAAAAGAAGTAAAAATTGCAAAAGAAAAACTTGAAAAAGAAATGAATAAATTAAGGAAAGCTAAAACAGAAGCTGAAACGGCTCAAGCAGAAAAAAAGATAGTAGATAGCATTTATAAAGAGTTAGATGAAGCAATTGATTCTGGAGCTGATCAAAAACAAGTAGCAAGTGTTATAGAATCTATAAAAGGCGAATTATTTGATTTTAGCCGTTCAGTAAAACAAGATCAATCAAAAGTCACTGATCAACTTACTGCTGCACTTTTTGCTATTTTACATAAACTTGAAGAAAATTCAAAGAGATTAGAAAGTATTGCAACTTTGGGAGATAAAAAAGTAGGTTTATTTACTAAAAAAGTTTATGATAATGATACGAAGAGAAAGAAACAAGAAACAAAGGAAATTGAAAAATATCTTGATTATCTAAAGAAGAAAAAAACTGAAGAAGGCGATGATTTAATCTCTTTTGAATAAAATAATATAATATAAACTTTTAATAAAATATTAATATTATCCCTAAATATGTTATCTTCAAAAATTAAAAAATTAATTTTTAATTCTTTAATTTATCTACCAAAAGATGTAATTGAGATACTCAAAGAAGCCTATGAAAAAGAAGAGAGTAAAATTGGAAAAATTCAACTTGATACAATTCTTAAAAATATTAATATAGCTAAAGAAGAAAAAAAACCTTTATGTCAAGATACAGGACTTCCTATTTTTTTTCTAGATTATGGCATGAATTCTAAATACTCTTTGAATGAGATAAAAGACGCAATCAATAAGGCAATAGATGATATTCATAAAAAATATCCAATTCGCCCAAGTTTAGTTGATCCGGTCAGTAGAGAAAATTTAGGGTATTCAGATAGACCTGCATGGGTGCATCTTGATTATTTTGATTCAGATGTTACAAAAATTCATTTTCTACCAAAAGGTGCAGGAAGTGAAAATGTAAGTTTTACAAAAATGATGTCTCCTACTTCCTCAGAAAAAGAAATTATTGATTATATAACTCAAAAGATTAAAAAAAGAGCATCCAAATCTTGTCCACCTATTATTTTAGGTATTGGTTTGGGTGGATCATTGGATTTTGCAACTTTGTCTGCAAAAAAAGCATTACTTACCAAAATATCATCTAGGAGATCTAATTTTGAGGAAAAGATTTTTAATTCAATCAATGAACTCAATATAGGTCCAATGGGCTTAGGTGGAAATGTTACATGCCTAGATGTTGTTGTTAAATCACTACCTTGTCATACTGCAAGCCTTCCTTTGGCTGTAAATGTTCAATGTTGGTGTGCCCGAAGGCGAACCTTAGTTATAGATGGAGATAAAATTTATGAAGAAGATTAAAACACCCATAAGTTTTGAAATGATTAGAGATCTGAAAATATATGATATAATCTATTTATCTGGAACTATTTATACTGCAAGAGATCTAGCTCACAAAAGATTAGTTGAAGATTTTAATAATTCACCTATTGATTTAGATGGGGCAGTAATTTATCATTGTGGCCCACTAGTTTTTAAAGACAAAGTCTATTCTGCAGGACCTACAACATCTGCTCGTATGAACAAATATGAATCTAAATTGATAGAGAAAGGAGTAGAGATTATAATCGGAAAAGGTGGCATGGATTCAAAAGTGGGCGACGCTTTGGCTAAATTTGGTGGAATATATGTAACTTTTACAGGTGGTGTGGGTGCACTATCTTCTAAATTTATAAAAAAAATAAAAAATGCTTATTGGAAAGACTTGGGTCAAGCTGAAGCGATTTGGGAGTTTGAAGTTGAAAATTTTGGACCCTTAGTAGTTACAATTGATTCAGACGGTAATTCTATTTAAAAATAATCCATAAGTGAAGTCTGCTTTTGTCTATCTTCTTTTTTAGGATTTAGGGTATCTTCAATGCTATTTATGATTGGATTTATTTGTTTTCTTATGTAGTGGGTATAGTCTGGATAAATTTTTTTATTACCCTCTACTGGCTCAGGACCTTTTCCTGTTACAATATATTTTATTTTTCTGTTAAAAATTAATGAAGATTTATCTTTTATTTTTCTTGCAGCTTTAACATGAGGAGGAGTGGTTTTAGTATAATATTGAAGTGGTTTTCTAAGTTGTTTTTGATAAATTAATTTATCGTCATACTTCCCAGCATATAGGTCCTTCTTTAGGGATTTAATATATGGTTCAATTTTTTCTTCTTCGTTATTTAGAACATACATAAGACATTTATACTGAATATCTTTTGCCAGTTGAGTCCAATCTCCTCTTACAAATTCTAAACCTACAATATCTAGATATTCATCAATTTTTTTGCCTTCCCATGCAACTAATCCTGCATATCTCTTTTTGGCACCTTTTTTCTGTCCTCGCAAAGTTGGAAGATAATAGCTTCTATATATTTTTTCTAATTCTAATAAAATTTTATTTTCTACCCTATATTCTTTTGTGATCCACTCATTTAACATTTTATTTAGTCTATCACATAATTTCTTTGATTCATCTACTGCTTCATCTAAATTATCACAATTTAGAAGCGAAAAAATAGAATCAGTATCACCGTATATGACTTTATATCCGATTTTTTCTGAAAATTTAACAATAGTCTTTGAAATATGCCTTCCAAACGCTGTTATTGCTCCAGCTACTTCAGGATCAAAAAATCTACATCCAGGATTGCCTAAAACTCCAAACATACTATTTAAGTTCAATTTTATAGCATTTTGAAGCTGATCATCTGTGTCACTACCTTTATCTTTCTTAAGACGTTTTTTGATTTTAATTCGCTCCTCTAGCAAATCATCAATAAATGAAGGTAGGATACCCCTAGGTGATTTTTTGAATTTTACTTCATTTGGTGCCTCAATTTCTCCATCTTCACTCTTTAGAATTGGATCAATATTAAAAGTTCTCATAATGCTAGGATATAGACTTAGAAAATCTAGGGTAGCAACATAGAAATATCTACCTATTTTTGATTCTTGGACTAATCCACCTTCTAATCTTTTTCTCTCTCCACCTTTTTTTGAAGGACATACTATTTTTCTCGCTCTTGCTCTTGGAAGGTAGAACATATCAAATGCCCGAGTTGCAGTTCGCACATCATCTAGTGCTAGCCCTGTAATTCTATTCATAGCTAGAGTTAAATCTAGAAGTTTTTTCTTCTTCATAATCTTTAGAGGCAGAATTGCATCTTGTTTGTTATATTCAATTAGCTTGTCTGGATTTTTCTCCCAAATTTTTTTTAGATCCACCATCTCAAAATCGAATTTATCTTCATCCAAAATAGTTTTGGAGGCAGTAGATAAGGTATAGTCATCTAGTGAGATGTAATAGTCTCTACAAAGTTGCATGGCATCTAATGCTTTTCTTCCCACTATTTTTGCTTTTGCACTTTGAAACCAAGTTCTTGCACTATCTACTTTCATGTTTCTTTCAATTCTTCCACATTTGAAATCTATTCCTAATTTTTTGCATCGTTTTGCTATATGTTTTAGATCAAAGTTAACTACATTCCAACCAGTAATAATATCCGGATCTATTTCAACAATTCTCTCTGCAACAGCCAAAAGTAATTCTCTCTCATTTGAATACACATAAGTATTATCTGAATTTTTTAAATTAGGATGTTGAATATGAACTTCAGAATTTTCCTCCCAAGCAAGCCCTATACATAAAATATCTTTATTGTTAGCTTTCTCATCCATTAAGCATTCTAAATCAATTGACAAAATTTTGAGATTATTATCTAAAATTTCTGTGGATTTAATTTTTGGATTTTTTTCAAATTCTAAATTATAATTCTTTGATTTGTGATATTCTCCTTCAATATCTACATCTGCTTTAATATTATAATCTAGAATATATCTATAAGTAAATAGGATATCAGCTTCATAAGTATCAATTTCTTCTTTGGCTAGTTTTTTTCGAATAATTGCAACATCTTTTGGTTCATTTGTGATAATTTTTTTTACAGATTTATCTTCAGGAGTCCTAAAATCTGTCTTTTCTATTTTTCTTATTCCTTCATAATTATCAATATCTTCTTCCACAAAAAAATAAGGTAAGAATTTATCTTTTAGAAAAAAGCTTTTTCCATCTTGGTTTCTTCCAAAGATATAAATATAAGGGGTCCCTTCTTCAATACTGTATGTCATATCTACAATTATACCACGCAAATAATTCACCAAAAATTAACTTTAGAAATTATTTAGCAATTAATAAAATTTGTGTCCTCTAAATTTATTTCAATACAGAACTTATCAAGAAGAATATTCATATAACGTTCATTGGGAAATGATTTTAAATATCAAACACTATGAATTTATTAAGTTCATATATTGGTTGGGAAAAGATATGGCCAAAAAGTCAATTAGTGTCACCATAGATAAAAAACTGAATGAAGAAATATTTCGACTCTATACTAAATTGCAAAGTGAAGCAATGAATAAGGATGGTAAATTAACTAAAATATCTTTTTCTAAAGTTTTGAATGCCATATTAGGTTATGGAATTGAAGAATTATTTTCAGAAGGAGAAGAAAAAATATGGGAATATATTCAATCTCTGACAAAAATTGAAGAAGATACAAAAAAAAGAAAAAAAATTAGTCAAAAAGAGCCTAAAAAAGTAAAAACTAAGTTAAAAGTCCCTAAAGAAGAAATAAAAGACCCTATAAGATCTTCAAAATTTAAAGATGAAGCAATTGCTAAAATATTAAAAGCAAGAGTAAAAGAAAGATCTATAGGATTAAAATCAACTATTGATACACATAGAGAAATTGAGAGAAAATTATCTAGCCTTGAGAGCGCTAAATCAGAAGAAGAAATAAAAGAAGCTGAAGAAAATATTAGAGATGTAGTTCATAAAAAAATAAAAGATAGTGTTGAATCAGGAGCAGATAGAGGACAATTAAAAGAGATGGCAGGAACTATTAAAGATAAAATGGCTGATCTTGATAAAGAAACATCTTCAAGTCAATCTAAAGTAGTTCAGCAGATGTCTGAAGCATTAATATCTATTTCAAAAAAGCTTGAAGAGAATTCTAAAAAATTAGAGTCTTTTGCACAATCCGAAAGCAAAAAAATTGATATGATAGCTGAAAAACTAACTTCGTCCAAAGAAAAAAGAAGAAAAATTGAGAAAAAGGAGCTAGATGAATATCTTGGTATTTTAAAAAAGAAAAAAACATATGAAGGCGAAGATCATGTTACCTTTGATTAATTTATAAAAAAGTTTTATTTTTCTCATCTATAGTATTTAGATATCTCTATTAGTTTATAGTGAATAATAAAACATTTTTTTGTAGTTTAGGAATTTAATAATTATTTTTAGAATAAAATAAATTATATAATTCATATTTGTTTTATTGAGAGCATAATTAAGTCTTAAAAAGAGTTTAAAAGAACAAAAAAATATTTTTTTGAATAGTTTAATTTCTTTTACAACTATTTGTGGGAAAAGTTTTTAAACTTGAAAATCTTAATATCTTATTAAGTTCATAAATTGGTTGGTAATATTATGGCTAAAATTCCAATTAGTGTCAGTATCGATGAAAAATTGAATGAAGAGGTATATAGACTTTATACTAAATTACAAAGTGAAGCAATTAAGCAAAATGGTAAAATAACTAAGATTTCATTTTCTAAAATTCTAAATGCTATATTAACCTATGGTCTTGAAAAATTATTAGCTCAAGGAGACGATAAGATATGGAAATATGTAGAAAAAGTTTAATTTTAATTATGGTATTATTATCATTGGTGAATGTAGAAGCTGAAGTTAATATTAATGAAAAATTGAATATAGATGAAGCTACATTATGGAATGATACAACTCCTCCTTTATATAGTTATGAATATAATGGATTAGCATATAATGTTAATTTTGATGATTCTACTTATGATTCTCTATATTTAGATGATGCAGGAGATGATAAATATCTCCTTTTAAAATTCAGCTTGAAAATTTGGGGAAATCTTTATGATGCAAATCTTGAGGTAAATGCTAAGAGTGATGAAATTGGTAATAACATTGATTTAAGCGTATATAATGATCAAAATACATCACGTTATTCTGAAGGTACCCACACTTTCTCTTCTGAGAGTTTTCATAATTATTCTTTGGATATTAATAAATTGGAATCAGCTAATTTTTCAGATATTTATTATGGTCTTCAGCCTCAAACTTCTCTCACAGGAGATCGTATTGATATTGATTATGTCTGTTTGTATGTTAATTATACCAATAGACCTCCTGAAATTAATTCAAATCCAGAAACTGCAATTTTAAATGAATATTATACATTAAATATATCAGCTACAGATTATTCTCAAAATGTAGATAACGTAACAATTTATTATAAAGGAACTCCTTATTTTATGTCTTTGGCATCAGGAACAAATCAAAACGGGACTTGGCAAAATAGTTCAATTAACATTACAAATTCAGGATACCAAGATTTAACTGTAGTCGCATTTGATAGTTATGGCGAGAATACAACTAAAAATGTAACAGTATATGTTGATAAAAGACCTACTCTCTATGCAAATTGGTCTTCAAAAAATACAGTATATCAAAAAGAAGCCTTTGAAGTAAGAGTAAATGCATCAGCAACTACAAGTGAGATTTCAAATGTTACTTTTTATCTCTATAATGAATCCGGAGATCTAATTCAAATAAATAAAACAACAAGTTATCTTAAAGGAGACAGATACAATGGAACATGGAGTATGATTTATTCAATAAACACCGAAGGAAATTATTCAATATATGCAAATGCTACTGATAATTATAGTGTTGATTCATTGTTGTTTTTTGTGGCAAATATAACAGTTCAATATAACCCAAGACCACAGATATATAATTGGACATATTCAGGAACTTTAATGGAAAATTATCAGTTTAAATTATCTTTAAATGTTTCAGATACAACATTTAATGTTAGTAGGGTATTTAGTTGGAATAATTTTACAAATGAATGGAATAACACTGTATTAGTTTTGGGTAATATTAGTGATGGCGTTTATGAAGTTAATTATACACTTAATTATTATGGACCATTGGAAATCAGAATAAATGCAACAGACAATTTTGGCTATACCAATAGTACTTCTTTTATTTTAGATATCCAAAAAAATCCAATACCTCAAATCTATAATTGGACTACTTCAGGGATTTTAATGCAAGATTATAGTTTTACACTACGTGTAAATGTATCAGATACAACTTCTAATGTAAGTTCAGTTTATGTCTATAACAATTTTACGCAATCTTGGGTTCCAGCTGTTTTAGTTTCAGGTAATGTTTTTGATGGTGTGTATGAAGTTAATTATACACTTAATTATTATGGACCATTGGAAATCAGAATAAATGCAACAGATAATTTTGGCCACAACAATAGTACTTCTTTTATTTTAGATATCCAAAAAAACCCAATACCTCTTATATCATATGCAAATATTACCACAGATTCAAATGCTATTGAAGTTTTAAAACCAATTCAAGGAGTACACGATGTAACTATTTTTTGTAATGCTTCCGATTATACCCAAAATATAAGTAAAGTAGAATTTTATTATAAAAATGAAAATACAAATTATAACTCACCATGGAGTATTTTTGGTTCTTCTTCTTATATCTATGGTAATGTATCAGATGGTACATGGAAAGCTACAGGTCCAAAATTAGTAAATCTAAGCTATGGATTCAATGTAACAGTGTTTGATAATTTTGGTAAAATAAATTATTATCTTTTTAATGCTACATTATCTCCAAATCCGCCCCCTATAATTTGGAATTGGACTATAAATACATCTCTATCTGATATTATTGTAAATGAACCTATAAATTTTACAATCAGCGCTTTTGATAATACTTCTTATTTTCCTGGATTTGCTTTGGGAGTTTTAGGTTTTCCTGGAAGTAATACAAACTTTTCAAATTCTTCTATTACCTTGTATGGTGATTCTTTTTTCACTTCTTCAGATGGTCTAAATTTTATGGCAAATACAAATCCTATTTGGAATAATACTAACATGACTAATGTAACTTGGAGTTTTATATTTAGTTTCAATGATCCTGGCCCCTATAATGGCAATTTTAACATTACTTTTGCAACTCAAGACGATTTAGAAGACAAAGGGGGTCCAACGAATTTTGTTACACAGGAAATAAAATTCATAGTATTAAATCCAAACCCAATATTAAATCTAGTTTCTTTAAGCAATAATACAGAAAGCGAACCTGTAAAAGTTGCAAATGAACTCATAATTCAGTTTAATGCAACTGATACTACTCAAAAAGTTATAGGTAGTTATTATTTTGTACGTATAGATTCTGGAAATTGGAGAAAAATAAATAATCCTGATTCAAACGCTTCTTTTGTAGAATTTGAATACAGACATACTTTTTATCAAGATGGAATACATATTTTGGAGTTAAATGTAACCGATGATTTAGGTGGATCTACTATTTTATCTCTTTCAATTAATGTTACAAATCCACTACCTACCTATGATCCAGTTGATAAAGATGTTCCTACATCTGTATTTGTTAGCCAAAATTTTGATGTGAAATTCGGATTTGATGATAATTCAAATTATATCAGTTCAGTAAAATTATATCTACCAGATGGACAAACTCCCACTCTAAATTGGGATTCAGATTCAGGATCAAAATCACAAGGCACTTGGTCTGGTACAGTTCAAATTACAGATATATCCGAAGAAGGAACATATTTAATTCCTATTTTAGTTGAAGATGACCTAGGTGGTATTCTAA
>CAYQAE010000027.1:14312-20705 GCA_964415445.1 uncultured archaeon
TTTGTTTAATTCACCACCTACTCTATCTACTATAAATTTTAGTACAAATGATTTTAAAACAAAAGAGAGTTTCAAAATAAAGGTAATAGTTTTAGATGCATCAGGAATTGAGAGAGTATATGCAAAAATAACAAAACCAAACGGGGAACAAGAAGAAATTGAATTTAGTCCATCTGATGGAGATGAATGGATTGGTATTTTTGAACCACAAAAAAGTGGAGAATATGCAATAACAGTTTATGCTCAAGATTATGAAGGCAATAATAATCATATCTCAAAAACAATAACAGTCTCTAAAGATCAACTTTCATTTTTCTCTAAATATATTAATATATTTCTTATTATAATTGCTATGGGGATTGCTGCAACAATTGGATCAGTTGCAGTAATAAAAAGAGGAGGTCAAACTCTACCTTCAGATCTACTACCTCAAGAAGAAAAAGCTCCTGATAAATACATAAAATTAAAATCAAAAAATGAAAAAGAAAAATATATTCCTAAAGATGGAAAAATATCAAGTGGTATTACTACTTTTGATAAAGATATTTTGGCAGGAGGTATACCTAAAAATTATGTTCTAAGTCTAGCTTCTCCTGATACTGATGAATCAGATTTAGTTATCACAAGATATATTCGGGAGGGATTAGAGCACGGAGAGCAATGTATTTTAGTTACAGATGTTCTTACTCCACTTATGGAGAATACATTAGAAGATTATCCTCAATCTTTAACTGTAATTTTGGCAACACATGATACACCAAAGAACCAAAATATTATGTTATGTGAGCCAGGTGTTACTTCAATTAGCCTTGCAATGACAAAAGCAGCATCAATGAATCACAATAAAGTTGATAGAATAGTTTTAACAGTTGTCTCACCCATACTTCATAATCCTACAACTCGATCCAGCGTCCGTGAATTTTTAAAACACCTCAAAACTCGAGCTAAAAAGTATAATGCAACAGTAATTACTACTTTAAATACTGATATTTTAGATGAGGAGATGATCAGTCAAGTTTCTGATCAATTTGATGGTCAATTTTTGATAAAACAATATTCAAGTGGTTTATATTTGTCTGTAGAAAAATTATCAGGTGTAAATTATTCTGATAAAGCCCTATTGTTAGATCGATCAAATTTAACTAAAATTTTAGTTAAAAAACAACCAAAAAATGTAAAATCATATAAAACTCCTAAAATTGAAGAAGAGACTCCTTCAAAAATTAAAAAACCTAAAATTAAACCTGAAAAGCCACAAGAGATAATTATAAGAAAAGCAAAAAAGTTGCCAGATGTTATTGTTAAAAATAAAAAAATAGGAAAACATGCATCTCAACTTTGGGAACAAATTAATGATAAAAGATCTATTTCAAGTTTAGCACAGAAGTTAGATATCAAGGAGAAAAAGGTAGCTAAATTAATTTCATTTTTACAAAAACATGATTTAGTTGAAAAATCAACTGAAAGTCAGAAAAAAGATCGCAAAGACGTTGAAGACAAATTAAAAGGAATAATGGAGAAACCTAATAAAAAGTTAAAAACTTCTAAAAAAGAAGTAGTGATAAAGCTTAAAGATACTCTGCCTATTGTTATTAAAAGTAATAAAGTAATAGGCAAATCTGCATCTAAATTATGGGATGAAATAAATAATAAAAAATCAATTGAAGATTTAGCTAATGTTTTGGATATGAAACCCCAAAAAATACATAAAATAATCTCATTTTTACAAAAACATGATTTAGCTAAAATAGAAAAAATTCCAAATCATCAGTTATAAATAATAATTGAATGATATAAAGTGAGTTATAATATGAATCCTCAATCTAGAGATAAACCAGATGATATAAACGTTGATATGGAAGATGTATCATTTGAAGATCTTAAAAATAAAAAGAACAATAGAGAATCTAATCCATCTAAAGATAAAGAAATTTCTTATCAATCTAGTCGTTCTGATAAAAAAGAGCAAAATTTTGATGATGTCTCTTTTGAAGATTTAAAAGATGGAAAAATTCAAAATAAGCCTAACAATTTAGTAGATAAAATTGAAAAAGAAAAAGAGATGATTTTAGATAATAAACCTCAAAAACCTAGCTTTGATAGACCACAGCAAACTAAGCATACTCAATTACCACAAGATTTAGTAAAAAAAGATGAACTGCAAGAGATGTTAACTTCAAAATTAGGTTTAAGTGACGAGGTTAGTTTTGAAGATGCTTTTGTTGAAAAATTGAAAGATAAAGTTGTAGATTCACTCACCCAAAAACTTAAAGGTGAATTTAAATCTAAAAAAGAGTCTCCTAAATCTTATAATAAGATAAATTCATTGGATTCAGAAATTGATTCAATTAGGGGCAAACTTCAAAAGATAGAAGATGATAGAAGATCTTCAAAACCAAAAATTGATCAGATAAAATCAAAAACTGTGGATAGTTTTTTAGAAAAAGTATCAGGTAATTTTAAATCTAAAGCAAATTTATTAAATACAATTTCAGAAGAAAAAAGGAGAGATTCAAAATCATCTAAAGATCGAGGAATAGTCTCAAAAGATTTTGTTGCTAAAAAACAAGAAAAAGAGAAAGAAAAAAGAGATACTCAAAAAATGGAAAAGAACATTATGAATATCTTTAAAAAAATTCAAAAAAAATCGGATAATCATTAATTTGTGATTTTATGGCACCTCACAAAGTAAAAAATTGTGAATATTTTCTTTTGCCTTCTTTTTTATATTTTAAATTTTATACTTCGTCTGTCTCTGTATTTGGAGAGGAGGCTAAAAATATTATTTATGCTCTATTTAAAAATGCGGGTCAGGATTTAGGTAAAAATTTGTATAATTCTAAAATATTAGATCCTACTTCTTATTTGAATAAATTAGGATGGGGCAAGATTATTGTTCAAAGATATTCTAAAAAGATTGAAATCAAGGTCAAGGAATCTCCTCATCATGGTCCATTTAAAGATAAAAAATATCGAAAAAAGGTAGATTTTCACCTAAGCGGTTTTTTTGCAGGTCTATTTAGTGAATTATACCAAAAAAATTATGATTGTGAGGAAAAAGTTTGTTTTTTAGAAAATTTAGATTCATGTACTTTTGAGTGTAGGAAGAATAAAAATGATAGCTAATATGGATTATAATGAGCTTAAAAAAGAGATTCAAAAAAAAGAGTCTATAATTGATATTGGAAAAGATCAATTTGAATTATTTCCTGCTTCTATTTTTTTAGATATATTGGTCTCAAATAAATCTTTTGGAGTTTTAGACGATTTTTGGCAAGATTTAGGTTCAAATATGTTTGAAAAAAAAATGAAAAATAAAAAGGCTCTTTTAGAATTTATAAAAAAAATATGCAAAAATATTGGATTTGGAGATATAAAAATAAAAATCAACAAGGATATAATTTTGGGATATATGTCTTCAAAAAATTTTATGAAAAAATTTCCACGAGCCAAAAAAGATAGATGTTTGTGTTTTTCTTTAAATAATTTTATATTAGGAATCTTAAAAAAACAGTTTGAAAAAGATGTAGTGATTGAAAAAAAAGCCTGTGTATTTGAAGGTAGTGAAATTTGTAAGTCAAAATTTGTGGTGTGATTTTGTGGATGGATATATCTCAGAGATTTTTTCTTCATATCAGGGTGAAGGTGGAAGCGTTTTAGGATCTCAATTTGGAAAGAGACAGATATTTGTAAGATTTTTAGGCTGCAACCTATACTTAGATGGGAAAAAATGTGTATATTGTGATACGCCTCAAGCTCTTGATAAAGAAAATAAATCTTGCAGATTTCAAAAAAATTCTCACACTTTTGAATTTATTGAAAAAGCAAATCCCATATCAACAGAGGAGGTAGACAAAGAAATTGAAAATTTAAAAACATCAGATCTTCATTCAATTTCTTTTACTGGGGGTGAGCCACTATATCAAGTGGAATTTTTATGCGAAATTTCAAAAAATTTATCTAAATTTAATCTATATTTAGAGACCAACGGTGCCTTAATAGATGCAGCAAAAAGATTAAGAGACAGTTTTGATTTTGTATGTGTAGATATTAAAGATGAAATTTCTAAAAATTGCAAAAATTTTAGAGAAATTGTAGATTTAGAATTAGAAACTTGTAAGATTTTTTCAAAATCGAAGGCAGAAGTTTTTGCTAAATTGGTAGTTTCAAATGAGACAAAAATTGAAAATATAGAATATTATGCTAAAAATTTATCTAAAATTAATGTTCCCCTAGCTATTCAAATAATTACACCATATGATGAAATCAATAGATATCCTACAAATAACCAACTCTTTGAATTTACTCAAGTTGCTTCAAAATATTTAGGTGCAAAAAACGTATCTTTGTCATATCAAGCTCATAAGTATTTTGATCTGCTTTAGATTAATTTATTCTTCTTTGGGATTGATCTTTAGAGAAATAGATATTGGCATTTTTTCTTTTAGTTTAATTTCTTTTGAAAATTGATTTGGAATTTCTATCTTTAGTCTAAGTCCCCCTGCAGATGCTTTAATAATTTTAAGTCCGCTTTCTTCTACTATTTCGGTTATATTACCTAATACATCTATTAAATGATCTGCATCATATGATTTAGCTGTTTTTACTTTTTTTGGTTCTACATATTCTACAGTATAAGTCCAACGACTTTGATGTAATATTTTTTTGCGATTTAAAAGCCCTTTATCTTCTAAATCTCTAGTGACTATTGATACAGTTTTACTATCTAACCCCGAGAGTTTTGGTATTTCAGATTGAATTAATTCTTTTTTTTCTTTAACTACATCCATAATTTTTTTTTCATTCTCATCCAAAAATACCACCTAAAGTAAATAGCATTATTATTTATAAGGATAATACTTATAATAATGTTTATAATTCCAAGTTTATTTTTAAATTAATATAAATTTAGATTGAGTATTTGTGCGGTATTTTTGTCAAAATAATTTACATTAAATATGTTATATTCAAAATTAAAATAATTAAGCAATTTTTAAAGATAAAAAATAGAAATAAGAGCAGAATTATTCAAATTTTTTTATTTTAAAAATCTCAAAACAATATATAAAGTTTTTTGTCGGAGTCAAATTAATTTGTTAAGGGAGATTAGTTTGGCAAGAAAAGCAAAAAAAGACCCATGGAAAAGAAAAGAATGGTATAGTATCACTACACCTGATTTTTTAGGATCAAAAGATATAGGTGATACTCCTGCAGATGATCCACAATATGTAAAGGGAAGAATCGTTAGGACATCTTTGAGGGATCTCACAGGTAATTTTAGAAAATATTATGTAAAATTGTTCTTTAAAGTAAATGAGATCAAAGGTAATAAGGCAAAAACTAATTTTATAGGTCATGATTTAACTAGAGATTATATTCAAAGTATTATTAGAAGAATTACAAGTAGAATCGATGATGTTGTTGAAGTTAGAACAAAAGATAGAGCCAAAATAAGAGTAAAAAGTTCTATTTTTACACGAAGGAGAGTTAATAGTTCTAAAAAAGCCGAAATTCGCAAAAAAATGAGAGAGTTAATTCAAGAGAGAGCAAAAAAAACTAAAATGACAGACATGGTAACAGGCATGATTGAAGGCAAAATTGCAAAGGAATTAAATGATGCTATCAAAAAATTATGTCCAACAAACCGAGCAGAAATAAAAAAGAGTGAAGTATTAGAACAAGCTAGTTAGTTTTTTGAAATATTTAATTTCTATAAATTTTTGTTTTTGGTTATTATACCTATTTTCAAAAATAAGTATAAATATATACTATGTTTTTTAGCTTATTTTTCTAATATTTTTCAAAAACATTTTTTTTCTTAATATATAATTCATATTTATTTCATAAACACTGTTAAATACTCTTTTGTAAACTTTCTTTCATTTCTATATCAGTCTATATATATTAGGTATATATTTGAATAAAAATAGATCTTAGACATAATATATATTTTATATATATTTTATCATTTCAACAAATTTTCAAAAATAGAATAAATATGTCACTTAAGATTTGAGAAATTGACTGAATTTTCTTAAATAGTTTTATTGATATAGTTTACCAAACCACCTTCTGCAATTATGGTTTGGATAAATTTTGGTAAGACAGTTGAATTGTATTTTTTTTGATTTGACTTATTAAAAATAGTACCTTCAGCCTCATTTAGTACAATAATATCATTTTCTTGGATATTTTTTGCTTCTTTACATTCAAATATGGGAAGACCTATATTTATAGCATTCCTATAAAATATTCTTGCAAATGAAACAGCTACAACTGCTTTTATTCCTGAATATTTGATTGCAATTGGTGCATGTTCACGTGAAGATCCACACCCAAAATTAATTCCTCCAACTAAAATTTTAAAATTTTCATCAAAAGGAACAATAAATT
>CAYQAE010000028.1:0-20489 GCA_964415445.1 uncultured archaeon
TTTCACCAGAGAATATTACATATGAAGATGATACTATTTGGCTAAATTATAGTGTAGATGAGGAAACTTCATGGGTTGGTTTTTCAGTAAATGGCGAGGATAATGAAACATTAGCTGGAAATGTAACTTCACCTTCTTTAGATAATGGAACTTATCATTTAATTGTCTATGCAAATGATACATCTGGTAATATGGGTTGGGATGAAGTATATTTTACTGTAGATATTGATACTACAAAACCAACTGTTACCATAATTTCACCAGAGAATATTACATATGAAGATGATACTATTTGTCTAAATTATAGTGTGGATGAGGAGACTTCATGGGTTGGTTTTTCAGTAAATGGCGAGGATAATGAAACATTAGCTGGAAATGTAACTTCACCTTCTTTAGATAATGGAACTTATCATTTAATTGTCTATGCAAATGATACATCTGGTAATATGGGTTGGGATGAAGTATATTTTACTGTAGAGATACCTGCAGTTGAGTCTACTACCAACATAACAGATCTTAGATTAACAAATGCAAATGTAGTGATAAATGTTACAAAATTAATTGTTGATAAATCTTTCAAAATAACAGTCAATGTTGAAAATATAGGAACTACAGATTTAGATGATGTTAAAGTTAGTTTTTATATTAAAAAAGGTTCTAATAAAGTATTAATTGATTCAAAAACTAAAGATATAAATTCTAATACATCTGAGTTTTTAGAGATAGAAGTTAAGCTTACTGGAAGTTTATTAGAAGACTGGAAAGATGCCGGTGTAACTGAAGGGGATGTCAATATTTTTGTAGAGGTAGATCCGGATGGAGTTATAAGTGAAGATGACGAAACTAATAATGAAGCTATTGCAGCTATTGAACTTGAATCTTCAAAAGAAGAAACAGAAGAGGGAATATGTGGACCTACTATTCTTTTGGGTTTAATATTGGCACCTACGGGAATATTAGCTAGAAAAATCAAAAAATAAATCCCATTTTTTTCTTTTTAGTATTTACAAATAACCTATTTTTGAAACACACATATCTTTCTAGTTAGACTTTTGTGGACTCTTTCATAATGTATTTTTTTTAATTTTAAGTTATTATCTTCTCCTATTTTCTCAAGTTGAAGATCATCAGGAGATAGTATTACAAAATATGAATTTTTCTTTAGATATTTTGATAAATTTTTGATAGATTTATTATATAACTCGTCTAAATTTCTTATATGCATTTTAGTTGAGATACCATATGGTGGGTCACACACTATGGCATCAATATCTCTAACTTTGATCTTTGTAGCGTCTCCTAAATCTAGTTTATAATTTTTAATTCCATAGTAGTCTAAATTGTTTTTTGCGCATTTTAGAATATTTTTATCAATATCATATCCCACGATGTCAATATTCATAAGCCCTGCTTCAATTAAAAATCCACCACATCCACAAAAAGGATCTAGAAGTTTTTGATTTTCTTTCAATCTAGCTAAATTAACTAATACTCTAGCAAGTTTCGCTTTAGTAGTTCCAGGTACAAAATAGGGTTTTTTTTGTGGTCTTCTTTCTGAAAATCTATTTTTTTGTATAAATTCAGTAATCCCTACATATATTTTATCTTGGCAGAATATGAATATTTCATAGTCTGGATTATTTAAATTCACTTGAGATTCATATTTTGTTTTTATAAATTGGCCAATTTCTTTTTTTACTTTATTTGAATTTAATAATTTGTTTTTTTGTTTTATTGAAATCTTAAAGGACTTATTTGATAAATATGAAAAATTATATGAGTTTATTTTATCTAATAATTTATTTTCGTCTTTACTTATAAATAATAATTTACATACTCGCTTGGTCATAGTAAGGCGATCTAGATTGTTTTTGGATAAGTTTTTTTCTGTCTCTATTACGTATAATTGGTTTTTGTGCAATATTTTTTTGTATTTTATAGAATAAGTATTTAAAAGAGCAATTATCTCTGATTTTGGAAGAGTGGGATGTTCTCCAGAGAGTATAAAGAAATTTTTTCTTTTCATTAAATTGGTAATCTATTTGAAAAAATTTAAAAGCTAAGAAAAATAATATTTTTTTAATCAGCATTTAGAGGACATTATATGGCAGATGATAATTTAGATTGGGATTTTAAAAATACTTCTGAGATTGAGATCCCTCCGCTTTTGATAGATCAAGTAATTGGTCAAGAAGAGGCTGCAAATATAATTAGGACTGCAGCCAAGCAAAAGAGGAATGTATTATTAATTGGTGAGCCCGGAACAGGTAAAAGTCTTTTGGGTCAGGCAATGGCCGAATTAATTCCAAAAGAAGAATTAGTAGATGTTATGGCTTTTCCTAATTTAGAAGAGGAAAATACACCAATTATTAGAACTTTTCCGGCAGGTCGTGGTAAAGTTATTCGTGATCAGTATAAACAGCAAGCTAAAAAAGCAGAAGAGAGAAGATCTTCAATTATGACTTTTGTTTTAATTTTTATATTATTTGTGGGTTTTTTGACTGCAAATTACATCGCAGCAATTATAGCTTGTGCTTTGGTATTTTTAATTATGATGAATATTAAATCAAAGACACAATTTAAAGTTCCAAAGCTTTTAGTTAATAATCTGAATGTTCGTCATGCACCTTTTGTAGATGCTACAGGCGCACACGCCGGAGCTGTCTTAGGGGACATTAGACACGATCCTTTTCAGAGCGGTGGGCTCGGTACACCTGCACACGAAAGAGTAGAGGCGGGAATGATTCAAAAGTCCAACAAAGGAGTTCTCTTTATTGATGAAATTTCAACTCTAAAGATGAAAACGCAGCAAGAATTATTATCTGCGATGCAAGAGAGGGAATATCCTATAACTGGGCAGAGTGAATTATCTTCAGGTGCGATGGTTAGAACTGAACCGGTACCTTGTGATTTTGTATTAGTTGCTGCTGGAAATTTAGAGACAGTAAAGGGGATGCATCCCGCACTTAGATCACGTATTCGTGGATATGGATACGAAGTATATATGAACGATACAATGGTCGATACAAGGGATAACAGAATAAGAATCGCTAGATTTGTAGCTCAAGAAGTATCAAAGGATAAAAAAATACCTCCATTTAGCAGAAGTGCAGTTTTAGAGATAATGAGAGTAGCTAAAAAACGTGCAAATCGAAAAAATCATCTCACCTTAAAATTAAGAGAATTAGGTGGAATAATTCGTGCAGCAGGAGATTTAGCTTTACGTGAAGGTGCACACGAAGTAGAAGATGCACATGTTCTAAAATCACTAACATTATCCAGAACATTAGAGCAACAAATTGCAGATAAATATATTGATAAAAAACGAGATTATGGAATATTTAAATTAGAAGGTTCTCGAGTTGGTCAAATTAATGGTCTAGCAGTTTTGGGAACAAGTGGAATAATTTTGCCAATTGCAGCAGAAGCGGCTCCAGCGCAAAGTAGGGCTGAGGGTAAAATTATTGCAACTGGGAAGCTAGGTGATATTGCAAAAGAAGCAGTACAAAATGTAAGTGCTATAATTAAGAAATATACAGGAGAAGATATCACATCTTATGATCTACATATTCAATTCCTACAAGCCTATGAAGGGGTAGAAGGGGATTCTGCATCTGTATCAATTGCAACTGCGGTCATCTCTGCAATTGAAGATATCCAAATCGATCAATCTATGGCCATGACTGGATCTTTAAGTGTTAGAGGTGAAGTACTTCCTGTTGGTGGAGTTACATCTAAAATTGAAGCTGCAATTGAAGCTAAACTTACTAAAGTTATAATTCCAAAAGCTAATGCTGAAGATATTTATTTAGATCCTGAAAAAAATAAAAAAATAGAAATTATTCCTGTCTTGACAATTGATGAGGTCCTAGATCATGCATTAGTTGGTAAAAATAAAGATGAGTTTTTTAAAAAAATCAAGAAATTCATAACTCATGTATCTCCCAATCTTAAAAAGACCTCTAAAGCCTAAATTTTATTTTTCTGTGATAGTCTCATCCACTTTTGTTCCAAAATGTCTGCCACCAGATTCAATGTAGCATTTGATTTTGTCGCCTACTTTAACTTTAGCGACTGATATTGCTTTACCGCTCTGATCTACCAATCTTATAGTCTCTGCATTTTGCAAAAGTACTTTGTATATTTTTTTGTTATAAGTTGCTTCAATTAGCATAAGCGGTCTGCTTTCAATTTTTGATCTACCAACAATTACAATCCGTGCCATGCCTTTATTATCTACAGCTAGGACTTCATCTCCTGCCTCAATTTCTGATAGATATTGTGTTTTTGCACCCTTTATTAATGTATATGAAGGAACTGCACCTGCATTGACCCTAAAAGGTCTCGTTGCAACATATGGGCTCTCTATAGTTTCGCTATGGATTAAAAAAAGACCATTACTTTGTGAGCCAACTAACATCCCTTCTCCTATTTTTAGCATAGAGCAAGTATCAATGCATACTCTATCTCCCATACCTACTTCTTTAATTTTGGTAATTTTGGCATCAATTAGATCAAATTTAATTTGATTTTTATCTTGTAATAATTTTGAGACTTTTTTTATCTCTTCTGCTTTAGAATTAAGCAAAATTCCATCTGTACCTCTCTCCAATGTTTCTAAATTAACTTTTGCTTCCTTCTCATCCTTTGCGGTGGCGATTAGTTTTGCATCCTTAATATTTGCAATTAAATTTTCATAAGGGATAATTTTCCATTCCCTTCCGCTTACCACTACATAATTAACATGTTTTGCACATTTTTGTGCTCTTGTCTCATCTTCTTTTGAATTAATTTCTACAAATGCTACTTTATTTTTATCAAGTGATTCAATATCTCTATCTTTTTCTACTTTTATAAGTTTTAGATCGGCTTCTTTATCACCTACAACTCTAATATTTCCTAAATCTTTTGCTTTTTTTGTCTCTCCTTCTTTTACTACTACCGCATCTACACCTGACTCTAAACTTTCAGTTATGAATTTTTTTCTTTTTTTCCAATCTAAATTATCTTGTGCTGCATATACCCAAAGCTCTTTTTTCATTCAATTCCCTCTAATACGTCTTTAGGTAGTGCATTATCGTGTACTACTTTATGAATTGCACGAAGCATTGTTTTTGGTTTTTTGTGCTGAAATACATTTCTACCTGCTGCAACACCTGATGCGCCTGCATCAACTGCACCTCTAATCATAGTGAGAAATTCTTCATCTGTCTTTGATTTAGGTCCTCCTGCCATAACTACAGGTACAGGACACCCCAATACTACTTCTTTGAAAGATTCAGTATCTCCGGTGTAGTTTGTCTTTACAATATCTGCCCCTATCTCTGCACCAACTCGTGCTGCATGTTTTACTACTTCTACATCATATTGATCTTTGATTTTATCTCCTCGAGGATACATCATAGCCAAAAGCGGCATACCCCAAAAAGCACAATCTTCTGCAATTAAACCTAAACTTTGTAACATTTGTGGTTCGTTATCTGCGCCAATATTTACATGAACTGATACTGCATCTGCACCTATTTTCATTGCCTCCTCAACTGATGCAACTAATACTTTATTATTTGGATCTGGAGATAATGATGTGCTAGCAGATAGATGTAGAATTAGACCTAAATCTTTTCCATATCCTCTATGGCCTGCGCCCGCCATTCCCTTATGAAGTAGTATTGCATTAGCACCGCCTTCTGCGGCATTATTAACGCTTTGTGCAATATTTACTATTCCAAAAATAGGACCTTCGCTCACACCATGGTCCATTGGAACAATAACTGTTTTTTTAGTGTTTCTATTCATAATACGTTCTAGACGAAGTGATTTTCCAAGCATTGACAAATATATCACCATTTTAGTTTGATGTGAGAGATGAAATTGTTCAATGTTTTAAATTATTTTGTTAGAAATTGAAATTTAAAATTTATATTTTTTGTTCCAATAATCATCTCCATAAATAAATATATTCTATATTGATTTTAGATTCATAATTACAAGTTATTTAAGTAAATGATTACATTTAGCTGTTATTATTCAGTTAGAAAGTTGATCTGGAGATAATTTAAAAATTTGAATTGATATTACAAATTGGGTGAGATTATGGATATTGAAGAAATAAAACAAAAAATTCTTCCCACTTTAAAAGGGTATGGAGTCAAAAAAGTAGGGATCTCTGTTTTGAAAAATTTAGAGAAGAAAGCAAAATTAGTTAATTGGAATAATATGAAAAGAGAAGAATTATTTGGATTATTTTCAAAAAGTGGGTTTGATAAAAAATGCATTGACTATTGTAGGAAAAATAATATTTTACTTTATACTTTGGATGATTTAGAGAAATTATTTTAGTTTGAAATTAGTACTTGACAAAATAAAGTTTGATTAGCATTGTCACCTAAATAGGATTGGAAATATTTTTTTTATGTTTATTTTTTATATCAGTTTGTAGACAAATGTTTATATTTAAATTTAAAATATAGGAGAAGATTGAAATTGATTACCGAAGACGAAAAAAGAGATCATTATAAAATGTGTCAAGAAATATTTGTATGTTGTAGTTAAAGTATTAATTGACGATGTATTATAATAACCGTATATTTTACAGACACTACAAAAAAAGGTGAGATATTCTGGGAAAGGAAATAAAAATTTGGTTTAAAGAAACAGAAAATGATGCAGTAATGAAAAAGGTAGATAAAGAAGGAAATATTATTGGTTTTTCTATCCTAAAAATAAGTGCACTTGCAGATATACTTCTTTCAATTGATCTTGAAAGTCAGGTAGCTTGATAAGAATAAATATAACTTTTATAAACTCGTATCGAAAGAATATCAGAAATAAAAGCAAGGAAATAGTAAGTTTTGATAATTTTTAAGGAATTTCGCTAAATTTGACTCTGATGTAATAATTAAAAAAAGTGTGAAGATTTATATAATTCAGTATATAGGTATTGATAAGTTAAATGTTATGATTTGATTATTGTTTTAAGCTATTGAAAATTACTAAATAGGAGGCGGTCAGAATTTATAGAGTAGTAGGATATATTGAAAAAGATCCAGAAACAGGAATGTATGTAGCGACTGTTCCTGGATTATCTGGAGCGCATACTCAAGCAAAAACGTTAGATGAGCTTCAAAAAAATCTTAAAGAAGTAGTAGAGCTATGTTTAGATGAATTAGATCCAAAATCCAAAAAGCAGTTACCTGAATTTGTGGGAATTCAACAAGTTGAGGTAGGACGTTGAGTAGGCTTAAGATAATTGATGCCAAAAAAATGGAGAAATTATTATATGTAGTTGGATTTAAGAAAATTCGTCAAAAAGGAAGTCATGTATTTTATAGGCATTCAGATGGAAGGACTACCACCTTGCCACATCACAAAGGTAGAAAATTAGTCAGACCACTAATTAGAGAAATTTTAAGAGAAATAGAGATTACAATTGAGGATTATAATAATTATTTGAAGAAATTGTAGAGTTAGCTTCTAATATATTCTGTTATAAATGAAAAGAGAGTGATTAATTGAAGAAGAAGTTGTTAATGAGAAAAATCATTTTTGTTTTTAGTTTAATAATTATATTTTTTGGTAGTGTTAATTCTTATTCTGCATATCCTGAGGATGATAGTTGGTGTGAATCTACAAGTCCTTCAGATGGTTCATATTGGTATGTTTTTAGTGGTAGAACTGTTACTTTAGATAGTGAAAGTCTTTTTAATGATTATTCTATCAAATATTATTGTATTAATGATGATGATCCTGATTGGTGGTATAGATGGGATACAACAAACGGTTTTAATTTTTCAGAGTATAATGGTATTTCTTTTTGGATGAAGTCAGATTTAGATAATTGTACCGCTTCGAATGGATGGATAAAAGATTCAAATAACTTATATTCTACTTTTACATTAGAGCCAAAAGTTATAGGTGAAAGATGGAGTTATTTTAATATTCAATTTGAAGATTGTTCTGAACATGAGAGCTTTGATTATGGACATGTTGAAGAGATGAGAGTTTCTACATTATATTCTTCAGACGATTCTATTGATTCAAATCTATGGATAGATGGTTTTCATGTATATATGAATAGTTCAAAACAAGCTGAATATTCAAAATATATTGATTGTGGAACAAATTATTTCTATAATGATTATTTTCGATCAGACTTAGATTATTCAAGTGATAATATAACTAAAGGATTAGTTGGACATTGGACATTTGACGGGTATTTAGGGGAATTTATAAATAAAAATGATGGAATTGACTATGGTGATAGTAGTTTTAACAAAGGAAAAATTGCTACAGGTTTGAATTTAGATGGTAATGATGATTATATAAAAATCCCTGATGATGATGTTTTGGATCTTGGGAATCAATATTCAATTTCTTTTTGGCTTAAAGCACTTGAAAGTGACTTATATGCTCCAACAATTATCAATAGACATGGTCAATCAGGAGGGGATGGATATTGGTTTATTTATTTTAGTGGCGACTCATTAAGTTTTCAATGGGCGACGGGTTCAAATTATCATACTCAATATTTCTCAGGAGCGATAACTTGGGGTGAGTGGAATTTAGTTACTTTTACTCTTAATTCTGAAAATTATCTAGATCTTTATGTAAATGGAAATAAATTTAGTACATCTAGATATCTTGAGAATTATCTTCCAGTTACTTCTGGGGATCTTTTTGTAGGTTCATATCAAGGGTGGTCAAATTGTATGTATAATGGCTCAATTGATGATTTAAGGCTGTATAATAATGTTTTATCTCAATCAGAGATAACTTCATTATATAATTTTAGAACTAAAAATATAACATCAACTTTTTCTTTTATTGATAATACTATTTCAATTCAAAGGATTAATGGAACAATTTATCAACTAAATCAATTAGATTCATTAGATAATATTAACAAGACTATTACGGACGGATTAGTAGGATATTGGAAATTAGATGGAAATAGCGATGATAGTTCAATATATACTAATGATGGTACAAATTATGGTGCTACTTTTGGATCTGAATATGGTGTTTACAACCAAGGTGCTGATTTTGATGGTTCAAATGATTATATTGATTGCGGTAGTGATTCTATTTTAAATATAAATAATAAAATTACATTATCTGCATGGGTTAAATTTAGTTACAATCCTTCTGTTTATAGTCGACCCATAGCTGGTAAAACGCAATATGGCATTTCAAATGGATATATTCTTGGTATGGGGTATAATCGTGCTCAATTTGATGTAGGAAATGGAACTAATTGGCATGCTTATAATGCTCGTGGTACAAGTAATATTGGGGATACTAATTGGCACCATATAGTGGGTGTTGATAATGGAACTTCTATAAAAATTTATGTGGACAGTTTTTTGGAAAATGAGAAATTTATAGGGTCTCATTCTATTTTGACAAGTTCTACTAATTTTAAAATAGCTTATAATACTTTTAATGGGGGGCTTGGTGAATTTTATTATTTTGATGGCAGTATTGATGATGTAAGACTTTATGATAGAGCTTTGTCTTCTGATGAAATAAAAGCTCTTTATCTTGCAAATTCAGGTTCTTTTGTAGTAAATGGTACTTGGAATATAACTTGTGAAAAGAGAGTTTTAGCTAAATTTATATATATAAATCAATCTGAAGATGAAAAATATTTATCACAAGGTCAAAATATTGTCTCAATTGATGGAGAAATTTCAGGATTTTATTTAGAATCTCTACCTAATTTAAAACCTATCAATATTACTTTTTCAAATAATAATCCAAAAAAAGGAGATACTATTACTATTGGGGTATATTATTCTAATTTTGAATCAGTAAATACTACTACACTCTTCCATCTGAACCTGTTTAGAAATATTACAAATATGTCTTCTAAATTGGAATCTAAAAATTTATCTTTTGGTGAAGTTAAGTATAAAGAATGGATTTGGAATATTGAAAATGAAGGTGATTATAAGTTTATTTTCTCTGTTGATAATTCATCATTGATTGAAGAATCAGTAGAATCTGACAATATTATCTCTAAAGATTTACATGTTGGTGCACCAGATCTTACCATCCAGAGCATTGAATTTAATGATACTAATACAAATGGAGATGTACCTATTAAAATCTCAATTGTAGTTAAAAATATTGGAGATTATATCTGCAGCAATAATACAAATGTAACATTATATATGAATAATTCATATTTTTTAGCAAATTTGTCAGTAGGTGAGATTGAGCCAGGTGGATATAAAATAATTGAATATAATTGGAGTTCAATTTCAGGTTATCACAACTTCACAGCAGAGGTAGATTTATCTAATTTAAATAATGAATCTGATGAGGATAATAATATTTTTTCAACTGATTTTCCTCCCACTCCACCTGAGCTTTATTGCATCTGGGAAACTGGATCAATTTATTCTGATTGTAGAGAATTACCTGAGATTATCTTTTCTGAAGTTAGTCTAGATACTAAATATTCAAAGACTATTATTTTTGCAGAAAATACAACTAATAGTTCTCTGCGTCTATCTACAGAAGTAAATCTACCTAATTGGCTCTCAATTAACGGGACATCATCCTCAATTTTAATTAAAAATGGATCATATGTAGCACTAAATATTACAATTAATTGTACTTCTAATTTAGTTTATTCAAAGGAATTATCGTTTAGTTCATCAGATTTAGATGAATCATCCTTCTCAATCAAAATTACAGCATACGCACAACCTGAAATTTCTGTTCTTTGGTTTGATGATACTTTATATGAAGATAGTAACGACCTACCTTTGATTAATTTTAGTTTTATAAAACCAAATGATCCACAAACTAGGGTAATCTATTTTGAAAATCTATACCCATACACTGCCCAATTAAGTCTTAATTCAGATAAAGACTATATTTCCCTCTCTTGGCATGCAAATACTTTATATGAGAACAAAAAGTCACTTATTATTACTTTTACTCCACAAAATTTAGGATATTATTATGATAATATTACTTTCACTACAAATGATCCTGATGAGGAAACTTTCATGCTCTCTTTATATGCTGAAGTTAGTACCTTAGATTTTTTATTTTCTAAAGAAAAATTCTATTTTGGTGAGAATTTAAGCTTAGGAATAGATGCTAGATATCTTGACAATGGTACAATCGGTGACTTATCTGTTGATATTGAAATTTATAATTCAGATGACGTATTAATCAACTCTTCTGTGATCTCAAAGTTAAATGAAATTAATTTTGATTTTTATATTGAATATTTATATTCATGGAGAGCTCTAAAGATTTATGCAACATCTGAAATTTATGATGGATATTGTGAAGTTGATATCTTTACTAACCCACCTAGGATTGATATTATATCAATAGTTGATAATGTGACAGTGGGTGAGAATGCAAAAATTAAGGCAAACATTACTTCTGATTTTAATCTAGATGTTAATGTTACTTCATACCTTACAACTTATGGTTTTACTATCCAAGAAAGTAGTGGTCTGTACAATATTTATTTTCCGACCCAAAACCCAGGTACTTTTGATTGTATTCTTTGGGCAGATGATGGAATTAGTGTATCTAACTATACTGATACTATCACTATTTCTAATATGCTACCCTCCATTGATTCTATTGATTATCCAGATATTGTTTATTTTAATGAGACGTTTACCGTAAAAGTAGGAGTATCTGATAGTACTCTAAATATTTCAAATGTTACAGTTGATGGTAAGTTGGCTAGTTTGTATTCAGGCGATTCTAAAGAAGGATTATATTCTATAGATTTGGCTAAAAGTGAGGTAGGTGAATTTTTACTACCTATTTTAGTTTATGATACATATGGTGCATATGTATCACGTAATTTATCTATAGAATGTAGAAGGATTGATTTTGGTGTTAATTTAGATCTAAAGAGTGAAGATGGAAATTTAAAGGTAGTTATAAATCTTGATAGGAATTGCACTACATCTTTAAATGGTAAAATTTATATCAAAAGAGATGGTAGTGTTATTTGGTCTTCAAATTTTGAGATAACAAATCAAAGTAGGATTGAGATACCTACTAACATTAGTGTGTTGGAGGGGGATTATTCAATTTATAGTGTATCATTTTCAGCTTCACATGGTAATAATTTAATTGGTGAGGCTTCTGAAACTTACAATTCACAAAGTTTTGTATCAGATGATAACCTCCCCTTTGATCCTATGATGTATGGACTTATAGCTACACTTTTGAGCTATTTTGTGGTAGGTAGTGTATACTCTAAAAAAGTTCAGAAAAAGATATCAAAGACTACATTGAGTTATTTGGGGCCCCTTTCGATATTTATATTTGGTTTAGTTGTGATTAAGTTAGGATATAGCTTTGATTTTATAAATAGCATGATTTTCTGGACTTATTTTTCAGGTTTCTTTGTAGGTATGATTTCATTTATTATTTATTATTCATCAGTTAGTAGAGATAAAATTGAGGTATTGGAATGAAAAATTATTGCGATTTGGATCTCAAAAAAAGTATCATTTATTGCGATTGTAATCGCAATATTTATAAACAAAGTGAGGTAAAAATTACTTATGAATAAAGACAATTCCCTAGACTCTGTATTTGATTCTAGTGTAGTTGATATACTTAAAAAAAGTAATGAATGGTGGGATTTAAAACAGGTGCCTGATGAGTTGGTGCCTGATACAAAAAGATTTTTATTTAATGAAATTATTTCATATCTAGATGATAGGCGGATTATAAGCATTATAGGTCCTAGAAGAAGTGGTAAATCTACTTTGATGTTTCAGATAATGGATTATTTAATTAAAAGATCTAAAATAGATCCCAAATATATTCTATTCTTCTCAGGAGATGATATTGAGCTTAAAGGCAAAGAGATGATTGATAAGTGTATGAAATATTATTTTGAGGATTATCTTAAAAAAAATTATAGAGGCGGAAGCATTGTCTATATTTTTATTGATGAAATTCACAAAATAGAAAATTGGCAGCTTTGGTTGAAGAAATTTTATGATCTTAAATATAATATAAAGTTCATTGTAAGTGGCTCATCTGCTGCTAAAATAAAAAAAGGTCAAAAAGAATCTCTAGCTGGTAGAATTGTTGAGTTTGTCTTATTTCCTATGAATTTTTTAGAATTTTTGGATTTTAACAATATTAAAACAGATGTAAATAACATAGAGCTTGGCGATATAAGTTATGAGAGTTTAGAGGATCTAATAAGTTTTAAAAAATCAATTGAGATTAAAAAGTTCTTTGATGAATATCTTTTAGTTGGGGGATTTCCTGAGTGGTTTGAGACAAAAACTATAAGAAAGTGGCAAAAAAAACTTAGAGGAGATGTGATTAAGAGAGTAATTTATGATGATATTGCCACTTTATATGAGATAAAAAAACCATATGAGCTTGAGACACTTCTAACTCTTTTGGCTTCTTTGCAATCTCAAGCCTACTCTTTTAATTCTATTTCTACTACTTTGGGTAATATTAATCATGAGACTGCTGCAAATTATGTTAGTTATCTTGTGGAGAGTTTTTTAGTCTTTGAGATGAGAAATTATGCTCAATCTGTATCAAAACAAGTTCGAAAAAATTGCAAATATGTAATTGTCGATAGCGGGCTTAGAAATACGTTGTTAAAAGTAGATGATCTTAATAAAATAACTCAAAAGGAGAGAGGACTTTTAATTGAGAGTGCGATAGGGCAGCATTTATTTAGGATTGCTGAAGATAAAAATTTTCATATCTTTTATTGGAAGGATAGGGTAGAATGCGATATAGTTGTACAATCACAAAATATATTGGTGCCGATTGAAGTAAAAATTCGCAGAAGTTTTTCAAAAAAGGATATTGGTGGATTGTTGAAATTTATGGATAAATTTAAGTTGAAAAAGGGAATTGTAGTTTCAAAAGAAAAAATTGATATATCTAAAATTGATGGTAAATCAATTTTTTTTATACCCTATTGGATGTTTTTATTATGTATAAACTAAAATGGAGAGTATATTGTGAAAATTAAGTTAAGTCTAGTATTGATTTTGTTTAGTTTAAGTTATGCATTTGCAGATTATGGCGGGATTAATTTTGAAAACTCTGCTGATGGTTTAAGTTACTATGCTTTGTGGGGTGAGGATAGTGGTCAAAATGATAGTTGGCATGATTGCAATGGTACAAAATGGAAATATATGCGTGAAGTTCAAGTGATTCATCCCAATGATGCTAAATATAATTATTATTCATATCAGGTAAATATTGAAATTAACAATTCATCTGCAAGTTGTAATCAGTTTAGGGTAGTTTTGTATAATGATTCAGATTATTTTGAAGTTCCTTCTTTTGTTGAGGGGATTAATTCATCTTATGTTAGAGTTTGGTGGAGGATAAATTATTCAATAGATCCCGTTTTGAAGTGGCAGAATAATTATCGTATTTATTATGGGAATGAATCTGAATCTTATAGGGATTATAAATTAGAATCTGTATTTGATAAGGATAATTCAGAAGAAAATCCAATTTTAGAGCTAAATTTTGATAGGAACAATACTGTGGCTATGGAATTTGATGGGGATGACGAAATTAATTGTGGTAATGATAGTTCAATAAATGATTTTTCAGAAATAACATTAACTTCATGGATATATTTGAATAGTTGGGGTGGATCTAACTATGGTAGAATTTTTGTTAAAGGTGATTCTAAATATTTTCATGTAGACGGATCTGCTGGTTTGAGATTTAGTCATCGATTTTCTAATGGGCTTGTTTCTTGGATTAAAAAAAATAACATTCTATCTTTTAGTCATTGGTATCATGTTTCAGTAACTTATAATAATACTAATTACTCAAATAATCCTAATATATATATTGATGGTGTTTTACAAGAGATTAATAAAGTAAGATCTTCTACAGGAGTAGCTAAATCTGATAATTCAGGTCATTTTTTGATTGGAAACGATTCTTATGAGGGGAATTGTTATTTTGATGGTAAAATTGATGATTTAAGATATTATAACCGAATTTTGAGTCAAAAAGAAATTAGAGATATTATTCTAAATGATAACCCAACTATTAATGGATTGAAATTATATCTTAATTTTGAAGATAATAATGTGACTCATTGTTTTGATCATTCTGGAAATCGAAATAATGGAACAATTTCGGAGGCTACGGAGTCAGGTACATTTGTATATGATTCATCTCATGATGGTAATAATTGGCAGGCTATGGAATTTGATGGTGTTGATGATGAAGTTATAGTATCAAATCTTGGTTTTTCAGGGGATACTTCTATTACTATTTCTGCATGGATTAATCCAAGTAGTGCACATAGAGGTGTAATCTTTGGATTTGGGCAAACTAATCAAGATGAAGCTTTTTTTATTAGAACAGAAGCGGATGGTACTTATAGATTTGGATTTTGGTGGAATGATTTAGTTGAATATTCTAATTATGGTACTGATTATGATATTCACGGGTGGATTCATTTAGTTTGTTTATATGATTCTGCTAATTCTAAAAGATATATATATGAAGATAATATTTTGCTAGCAAGTGATTCAACTTCTGATCCTAATTTTCAAAATCAGGATTATAGTATAGGGAATTTTAATTCAGATTATTTCAATGGGTTAATAGATAACATCCAAATTTATGATAGGGCTTTAACTTCTTCAGAAATTACAAAATTATACAATGCTGAAAATTTGGAAGAAAATCGTATTCTTTTTTATGATTTTGAAGAAGAAAGTGGAGAAGTTATTGATAAAACTCTTAATTACAATGGAACGTTGAGTGGGGCATATCGTGTTCCTATCAATCGATATCATGGAACATTAAATGGTTCTAATTGGAGTAATTCAACTCCACCAGAGCATCCTGTGACAAGGGGTCTATTTGAAAATGATGGATATTTTGAATTTGATGGTGTGGGTGATTATATTTCTTTAGGTGATCAGGATTGGTCTGCTCAAAACGTTGGATCTATCTCTTTTTGGATCAAGCACGCATCTAATAATGATTGGGATACTATATATCATTATTGGAATGATAATGATAATCAAATTCTAATATTGTTGGGTCCAAGCTATGGTGGATTAAGGTTTTATGTAGAATTATCTAATTCTGTTGTAGTTGATGTTCGAGCAGATTTAAAACCTTCAAATAATCAATGGTATCATGTAGTCTGTAGTCAAGATGGTCAAAACTCTAAAATGTATGTAAATGGCAAATTACAAATAGATTCTGATAGTGGAGAATGGTATGATGATGTAGGTGCTGCTAGTGAAGTAGTAATCGGTAATAAACATAGTTATGATTTTGCAATAGATGGTAAAATTGATGAAGTAAAAATATATGATAGAGCATTATCACCTGATGAAGTATTGAGACGATATTATTCTTCAAAATATTCACTAAACCCACCAATTTTAGTAAAATCAGATCAAATTGAATATAATTCTGATAGAGATCATTCAGTTTATGTCGATTCTGGGACTGATTATTTAGATAATGAACATCTAAGAAGTGATTTTGATTATTCAAATGATCCTGTCAAAGATGGTTTAGTTGGACATTGGACATTTGATGGTCATGTTAGTGATGTTTTTGGTGAAAATCATGGAAAAATTAATGGTAATCCTCAATATGATAAAGATGGACAATTAGGATATTCTATGGATTTTGATGGCGAAGGTGATTATATAGGTGGATATATTAATGCCGAAACGATTGAAAATGAATTTAGTGTTTCTTTTTGGGAAAAGAATTTATTTTGTAATTCTTCTTCTGATTGTTATCATGCCATTTGCATTTATAATGGAGATAGTATTAAATTTGGGCTTAGTTTTTCTGATGGTAGTGGTGTTTATGATCATCGATTAATTTGTTATTCTGATGCATGGTCTACAGATTATATTCTTACAGATGTAGATAGTTTTGATGGGACAAGTTCAAATTGGCGTTATATAACTGTAACTTATCAGAATTCTGAAGTTAAGGTATATTTTGATGGAAATTTAGTTGCAAATAATACTACTTCTGGTGGTAGTTTTGGTGGGTCTAATGATGATAGTTTTCTTTTTGGAAAAAGAAAAACTGCAGATATTTTTTTAACTGGAAAAATTGATGATATAAGAATATATGATAAAGCACTTTCTTCTGAAGAAGTAAATTTATTGTATAATTATAGAACTGAAGACATAACTTCAACTTTTTCTTTTAGAGATAATGATATTTCAATTCAAAGGATTAATGGATCGGTTTCTAATTATAATAATTTAGATTTAATTGCAGATAGATATAATAACACAATTGAAAATAGTTTAATACATCATTGGACTTTAGATAGTAATTTTGATGATGTTGTAGGTGGAAATAATTTAACTAACGTAGGTGGAGTTACTTTGGGAGATGAATATGGTATTTACTCACAAGGTGCTCATTTTGAAAATTCATCTAATCAATATCTTAGCTTAGATTCAGAAGTTGATTTAGTTGGTAAGACTTTTTCTTTATGGATAAAACGTGAAGATATAGCTAATATGAACGGACTTTGGTCTATTTATAGTAATGGGGCATATAATGAACATATGAGATTTACTAGGGGATCAAACATTATAATATTGGAAAATATACTTGGTTTAATACAGATTTGGAAATTAGTGAAATGAAATATTGGCATATGTATACTTTTGTTTTTCAAAGTAACGGCTATTTCATAATTTATATTGATGGTAAAAAAACAGAGACTTATGTTGCTAATGGATCTACTTTGCTTCGAATGAGATTTATTGGTCAAGGATATTCTAGAACTAATGGTGGATCCAGTTTTGATGGATCTATGGATGATATTCGCATTTATGATAGATATTTGAATGACAATGAAATATTTGCACTTTATAATTATTCTTCTAGTTATGTAACAAATGGTACTTGGAATATTACAACAGAGCATTCAATTGAAGCTCAATTTAAACACTTAAATGGTACAATAGAGAATAAAACACTAAATCCAGGCCAAAATATTATCTCAATTGATGGTAGTATCTTAGGATATTATTTATCAGTTAAATCAGATCTAGTTGTGGATACAATTGAATTTAACAACACAGATACTAACGGGTCAATTCCAATTAAGATGAATTTTGTAGTTAAAAATCAAGGAAGTTGTAAAAACTTAAATTATACTACTTTATCAATTTTCATGAATGACTCTTACTCTTTAGTTAATTTATCCCTTCCTTCAATTGAACCAGGAGATATAAAAATATTAGAATATGTTTGGATCTCAATTAATGGCTCTCATAATTTTACTGCAGAAATTGATTTTTTTAATATCAACAATGAATATGATGAGACTAATAATATATTTTCAACTGATTTTCCAAAGACTCCTCCAGAAATTTATTGTGTTTGGACCAATTCTACAATTTATCAAGATTGTAGATATCTGCCTACCTTAAATTTTTCAACAGTTGATCGAAATAAAACTTATTCACAAACTATCTTCTTTGGAGAAAGTACACAAAATAGTTCAGTACGGGTGCAAGTTGCTTCATTCTCTGATAGCTGGATAACTTCTACAAGTTGGCAATATAAACTAATTCAGAATGGATCACAATCTTCAATTGAGATATCTATCAAAGTCCCACAAAATGGTAACTATAGCGGCCATATCAATTTTACTTCATCTGATAACAATGAAAGTTCATTTACTTTACAAATCTATGCTTATTGCTATCCTGAAATTTCAGCTACCTTTGATGAAACTTCCCTCTACCAAGATTGTAACAATTTAGATGAATTTTTCTATGGAGATACTCCTATCTCCACCTCAGTTACTAGATCTATTACATTTACTGCAGAAACTGATTCAAGTATCGATCTTGAAATTTTATCTTATCCTTCATTTTTGTCAATCTCTTCATCTAATATATTTGTAGAGAGTCTAAGCTCAAAAGCATTAGGTATTACTTTTATTGGAAATGAGATAGGTGAATATGCTGGTAAAATCTGTTTCAAAACAAACGATCCAAATGAAAAATATTTCAATATAACAGTGCGTGCATACGTTAATATATTAGATATTACTTTTGGAAAATCTAGCTACTACTTTGGCCAAAACATAGATTTTGAAATTTTAGCAACTACCTTAGATAATCATCCTATCTCTAATTTAGATCTAAATATATCTATCCAAAATAAAAATAATTTAGAAATCTACAATATTTCCCAAAAAACAAATGCTGAAGGTATAGCTAGTATATCATATTTGCCAGAGAATAAGACCACAAATTCTGATCTTTTTATCTATGTGACTTCTTCTAAATACAGTGGATATGCAGAAATTGAAATTTTAGAAAATGAACCTAAAATTTTGGATATAAACTTACCAGATAAAGTAGATATACTTAGCACTTTCTCAGCTAAATTCAATATATCTTCTGACTTTAATTTAGTTAAATTAGCTAAAATATCATTTATTGATACTACCTACTACCCTTCATCTAATACATCAGATTATTTTGAGTTTTATTTATCCGCATATAAACCTGGAAACTTTAGTCTATCTTTGGAAGTAACTACCTACTCTATATCAAAGACATTTTCATATTCAGTATACGTTGAAAATGCACTACCTGAGATTTCAACTATTGTCTATCCTTCGGTGGTATACTATGGTGAGCCTTTCTCAATTAATTTGACAGCTGAAGATTATACTCAAGGTATTGAAAATATTACTTTGAGTGGAGATAAATTTGAGCTAATCTCAGGTGACAATCAATCTGGTACATATAGTCTAACTACTACTTTGAATATTGCAGGTGAGAATACTTTAGAAATTCAAGCATATGATTCTTTTGGCGGTATTACTTCACAGACTGTTTTAGTTGATTGTATATTAATTGATTTTGAGGTTGAAGTTGAAATTAAGTCAAAGGGGGAGTTTGATAGCAAAAAATT
Organism: uncultured archaeon; assembly: GCA_964415445.1. Classification (GTDB taxonomy): domain Archaea; phylum CAYQAE01; class CAYQAE01; order CAYQAE01; family CAYQAE01; genus CAYQAE01. The sequence goes on from CAYQAE010000028.1 coordinate 19,945, forward strand.
AGTTCTAAATTTAGATATTATCTCAGATTGTGATACTAAATATAATGTAACTTATTCAATTTATAAGAATAATAATCTAATTTATACTGGATTTAGTGAGGTATCTACAAATTCTACAACTTTGGAGATCGAAACTCCTATAAATTTAGATTTTGATGATAATTCAATCTACACTGCAGATATTGCAATCTATCATAATTCAGTTGAACATTTTAGTACAACTTCATCTTATACTCCGCAGGATATATTAGAAGGGGAAAATACGCCACAAAATCCTCTGATGTTTATGGTTTTAGCAATTATCTCTTTAGGTTTAGTTGGTGGATTTGTATCTTCTGCAAAACAAGCTGAATCTAAGAATAAAATAACATCTGATCTTAAAGTAAATATAATAGGTATGGTAATTTTGGTAGCTACTTTAGTTTATATGTTTTTATTTTCAGATGTTGCAATCTTTAGGATTAATAATTTTTGGATAGGACTTTCAGGATTCTTTATTGGTATTATTACATTTAGCTGTTATTATTCAGTTAGAAAGTTGATCT
>CAYQAE010000029.1:0-11396 GCA_964415445.1 uncultured archaeon
GAAAACGTTCTTACCCTATAATCGAGGGGTGACATATCTCCCAGGGTTACACAGGTCTGGAAAGGGTGGATATAAGGCAAGATATAAATACCTAATACCCATATCCCCTTTCCTCATCATGAAGTGCACCCAGTGATATGATATATATTGTTGGGGAAGTGGTAAGATCAAAATGCCCTCGGGAGAAGGCATTTAATGATCGATGAACCAGATCATTCGCATCCTGGACGTGTACCAGCCAGAGTTGTGGCTACTCCGCCATCTGGAGGATGGCTTGGCTCAGGAACCGACGAAGGCCGTGCCAAGCTGCGATATGCCTCGGGGAAGCGCATGGAGCTTTTGATCCGAGGATTGCCTAATGGGACTTCCTAAGTGCATACTGCGCTTGTTTCGTAAGGAACGGGAACCCGGAGGATTGAAACATCTTAGTACCCGGAGGAGAAGAAACCAATAGGGATGCCGTGAGTAAAGGCGATCGAAAGCGGTACAGAGCAAACCGAATCCCTTTCCGAAAGGTTAGGGACATGTGGTGTTGTAGGACCCCCGTACACCCACCCAGATCAACCCGAATTTAAGGTGGAACACCTTGGCCAAAGAGGGTGATAGCCCCGTAGGGAAAAGTCTGACGGGTGATTGAGGGTATCCTGAGTAGCGTACGTCGGATATCGTGCGTGAAATTGGGAGACATTTACTTCCAACTCTAAACATTACCTGAGACCGATAGTGGACTAGTAGCGTGAGCGAAAGTTGAAAAGAACCGCGGAAGCGAAGTTAAAAGAGCCTGAAACCAGATGGTCATAACCTGATAGGGCATGAAAGGCTTTGCCAGTGTCCTATCTTCCGTTTCGAAAAACGGGCCAGGGAGTTCTGTTCAATGGCGAGGTTAACCTTGTAGAAGGGAAGCCGGAGCGAAAGCAAAAGCCCGCAGTTTACCAGGGGCGCCGTCTGTAAGGGCGGAAGTCATTGGAGAGAAACCCGAAGCCGGTCGAACTAAGCCTGGGTAGGTTGAAGCCTCTCGAAAGGGAGGTGGAGGACCGAACCGGTACTGACGTGCAAATCGTTCGGATGACCTGGGTTTAGGGGTGAAAGGCCAATCTAGACCGGAAATAGCTGGTTCCCCCCAAGACTACTCGCAGGTAGACCTTGATGGAGATTGCGGTCGGGGTAGAGTGACTGATTGGATATGGCAGGGGGCGAAAGCCCTCGGTATCTTGTCAAACTCCGAACCTGGCCGCGTCGTAGAAGTCAGGTGCTAGGGCGTCGGGGTAAGCTTGGCGACCGAAAGGGGAATAACCCAGCCTGAAGTTAAGGTCCCTAAGCACTGGCTAAGTGCGAATCGTAAAGGGTGTCTGTGGCCAAAGACAGTTGGGAGGTTAGCTTAGAGGCAGCCATCCTTCAAAGAGTGCGTAACAGCTCACCAACCGAGGTCACAGGCCCCGAAAATGCTCGGGGCTCAAGCCAGCCACCGATACTTCAGGGCTCCTTTATGGGAGATCCGTTAGGGGGGTGTCTTGCGCGGGTAGAAGTTTCTCCGTGAGGAGGAGTGGACCGCGTTAGAATAATGATCCTGGTAGGAGTAGCAGCAAAGAACGGTGAGAACCCGTTCCGCCGTAAGGGCCAGGGTTCCTTGGCAATGTCGTTCAGCCAAGGGTTAGTCGGTCCTAAGACGTACCTTAACCGAGTACGTCGAAAGGGAAGCAGGTTAATATTCCTGCACCACGGTATCCTCTGCTCTATGTCTGACACATCCAGATAATCTGAGCACCCCTGTCAAGGTGTCTAACAGTTTAAACCTATGGAGTACCGTAATGGTGAGAAGTAGGCGTAGACTGGAATGGCTCGGCGTAGTCCGAGTTCAGATGATTCTAGGTGTCCGTGAAAAGGATGTAGAGGCCAGATATCGTGTCCGTACCGAGAACTGACACAGGTGCCCCTAGCTGAGAAGGCTAAGGCGTGACGGGAAAATCTAGGCGAGGGAATTCGGCAAATTAGCCCCGTACCTTCGGAAGAAGGGGTGCCAGCCCTGAGTAGGGGCTGGTCGCAGTGACAAGGGGGCTCCGACTGTTTACTAAAAACACAGGTGGCAGCAAGCTCGAAAGGGTGTGTATTGCCGCTGAATCCTGCCCAGTGTCGGTACCTGAAAGCCTCGTACAAGAGGACGAAGGGCCGATAAACGGCGGGGGTAACTATGACCCTCTTAAGGTAGCGTAATACCTTGCCGCTTAATTGGCGGCTTGCATGAAAGGCCCAACGAGAGCCCTACTGTCCCCGCCTTGAACCCGGTGAAACTGATGCATTGGTGCACAATCCAATATCTCCCACTTGAAAGCGAAGACCCCATGGAGCTTTACTGCAGCCTGTTGTTGTGGTACGGTCGTGGATGTGTAGTGTAGGCGGGAGTCGTTACACAGGTGCAAGTGCTAACTTGTCGCCGAGACGCCGATGAAACACCGCCCTTCCAGGATCGTATCACTCACTCCCCTTCGGGGGAAGACAGCGATAGGTGGGCAGTTTGGGTGGGGCGCCACACGCTCAAAAAGATATCAAGCGTGCCCAAAGGTCGGCTTAGACGGGTCAGAACTCCGTCGCCAAGTGTAAGGGCAAAAGCCGGCTTGACATCGTTACAGAAAATAAGGAACGATGATGCGAAAGCAGGGCCTAGCGAACCATTGTACCTCATTTATGGGGGTCAATGATGACAGAAAAGTTACCCTGGGGATAACTGAGTTGTCTCCGGCAAGAGTTCATATCGACCCGGAGGATTGCTACTTCGCTGTCGGCTCATCCTATCCTGGCGGTGCAGCAGCTGCCAAGGGTGGGGTTGTTCGCCCATTAAAAGGGAACGTGAGCTGGGTTTAGACCGTCGTGAGACAGGTTTGATGCTATCCGCTGGGAGTGTTGCCTATCTGAGGGGAAAGTGCCCCCAGTACGAGAGGAACAGGGTGCTGGCGCCGCTGGTTTACCAGTTGTCTGACAAGGCACTGCTGGGTAGCTACGCGCTAGTCGATAAGTGCTGAACGCATCTAAGCACGAAGCGATCCTTGAAAAGAGATAGGCATTCTCAAGCATTTTGGGGGCTGGCGACAGCAACCTAAGCTTGAGACGAGGGTTCTTCCTAAAAGAGAAGGTTGATAGAGCGGGGGTGTACGCATCGAGACTTCGGTCGAGATGTTTAGCCCACCGTTACTAATCACTCAAGATGTCAGATTCTGAAAGAAATCGCGAGCTCCTCTCATCTTCGGATGAGAGTTGAGTTCCTGGGCTTTGGTTCCCCTTCGGGGTTGAGCCGGAGTTACTAGTCAAGCATTTGACAAACTATGTATGGCAATTTATCATAAAATTAATGTTTTATAGAAAAATATCTAATTGAATCTTCATAAAGGTTTCTAAAAAGATCTTTTTCTCCGCTTTTTTCGATTTGAAATTTAGCCATTCTATACCATGGATCTAATGAAGATGGTCTTTTTTTAATTACATAAATAAAATCACTCATTTTTAAATTTCTTTTCCGACCTGTCTTTAGAGCATGTTTCCAAGGTATAATTTTTGCATCATTGCAAATACCTGCAATATCAGACGCTGAATATCCTTTAGTTAACTCAGCTAACTTTTCTAAAGCAACATCTCCAACATTAGGGATATCACTAAGATGTATTCTAAAAATTTCTTTTCGTGAATTAAAATCAGGTGCAGGAACATATAACAAATAACTAAAACGACCTGGCCTTCTTAATGCAGGATCTAAATTCCAAGGCGCATTTGTAGCACCAATAACTAATACATTTTCATTAGAATCTACTAAACCATCCATTTCAGATAATAATTGATTAACTTCCATCTTCTCAGATCGCCTATTTGATGCATCTCTTCTTCCACCTAAAGCATCTATTTCGTCTATAAAAAGAATAGAAGGTGCTCTTTTTCTCGCTTCATCAAATACTTTAGCCACATTTTTTTCAGTCTCCCCATAATATTTACTTACTACATCACTTATTTTAACATTGACAAATGGTAGAGCAGTCTCACCAATTGCTGCTTTTACAATATAGGTCTTTCCACAGCCAGGGGGGCCATAAAATAGAGCACCCCCTCCACCTTTAATACCAAACTCACTAGCTAAAGTTGGATTCAAAAAAGGATAGATAATATTCTCACGAATTGTTTCTTTAAGATTCTCCAATCCACCAACATCATCAAAGGTAAGCACGGGGCTCTCTTTAGTACGTAATTCTTTCAATATATACTTAATTTTTTTTCTAAGATTTTCACCTTTGTCTATTTCATAGCTTATTGCTGTATTTTGAAAAAAACCAAAATGGTCCTCACTTATCCTATGTAAAATTAATGCCGCATCATACCTAACTTTCAAATTTTCATGATCCAACAATTCAATAAGTTTAGGCACATGTTTTAAGGCCTTAGATGTTCCTTGTGATTTTATTTTAGATACAAAATCTAATTCATAAGACCCTCCACTTATAAAATCAGGATCTTTCATGATTATTATATATGAAAATTATTTTCTAATATTATATGCAGTTCTCGATTGTAATCCCCAAAGATCAATAAAACCTTCTGCAGATTCATGGCAGAAAGTGTCAATATCTTTTTCATAGGTTGCTAGACCCTTATCATAAATTGCAAATTTAGATTCTCTTGAGACTATAATAACATTTCCTTTATATAATTTGGCTCTTATTCTGCCCTCTACCTTCTTATTAACATTGTTTATAAAAGCATCAAGATCTTCTTTTAGTGGATCAACCCACAATCCTGTATAAATTAGATCAGTCCATTTTTGATCTACAAAATTTTTGAAATAATTCTCATGTCTTGTGCACACAATTTTTTCTAAATCTTTATGAGTTTTAAGTAATATAATTGCAGCAGGACATTCATAAATCTCTCGTGATTTTAGACCCACAATTCTATCTTCAACATGGTCAACTCGGCCTATACCATGTTTTGCACCTAATTTGTTAAGATATTTGATAAGCTCAATTGGTCCAAATTTTTTACCGTTAACTTCAATAGGTATTCCTTCTTTAAAATAAATATCAATATATTCTGGATTATCTGGAGCATTTTCTGGTGCTACTGTCCAATCATAAGCATCTTGCGGTGGTTCTGAATTTAGGTCTTCTAAAATACCACATTCACATGATCTACCTAAAATACTTTCATCAATGCTATATGGTTTTTTCTTAGTTACTGAAACGGGTATATTATATTTTTTGGCATAATCAATAGATTCTTCTCGTGATAACTTTAACTTGCGCATTGGTGCTAGTACCTTTATATCTGGAGCCAATGCTTTAATTGTAATCTCAAATCTTACTTGATCATTTCCTTTTGCAGTAGACCCATGAGCAATAGCATCTGCTCCTTCTTTTTTTGCAATCTCTACTAGTTTTTTTGAAATTAAATATCGACCCAAAGCTGTACTTACAGGATATTCATTTTGATAAAGTGCATTTGCTTTAATTGAAGGAAAAACATAATTTTTGATATAATCTTTACGCACATCTAAAGAATAAGTTTTAGATGCACCAATATTTTTAGCTTTACTTTCAATCTCCTCTAAATTTGTCTCTTCTAATCCAACTTCCACAGTTAAAGTTATTATTTCTGCATTATACTTTTCTTTTAATAATTTAATTAATACTGATGTATCAAGACCACCAGAATATGCTAATACAATTTTTTTAATATCTGAATTTACCATTTATTCCACCTCATAATTTTATACATAATCTTTTTTGAAATATTTTATAATATTAGCTGATATCAAATAGATCATTTCCAGGTTACTACTACTTCATCTGCTCGCCATTTAGGTAAAACTTGAGATTTTTGGATATTTAATCCCTCATTATCTGATTTATATTTTAAAAGACCGCACCAAGCAATCATTGCTCCATTATCACCAGCCAAATCAAAAGGAACGCCATAAAAATTAGCATTTCTATCTTTACACATTTTTTTAAGCATCTCCTGTAAATATGAATTAGCAGCTACTCCCCCTGTAAGTAATAACTCATCTTTTTCAGTATGAGCTAGAGCGCGTTCTACAACTTCAACTAACATAGAAAAACAATACTCTTGTAGACTATAACATATATCTTCGAGTTTACATCCTTTCCTATATAAATTAATAGCCTCTGTTAAAATACCTGAAAAAGATAAATCCATACCCTTAACTACATATGGTAAATCTAATAATTTAGTTCCATTTTTAGCGTATTTTTCTATTTTAGGTCCACCTGGGTGAGGTATACCGGCCTCACGTGCAAATTTATCAAGACAATTACCTATTGCAATATCTAGAGATTCGCCAAATATACGATATTTTCCTCCTGTAAAACCTAAAACTTGAGTATTTCCTCCGCTTACATACAAGGTTATAGGATCTTTGGCTTTAGAAAATAAAAGACCAATTTCTATATGAGAGACACAATGATTTATTCCCAAAAGAGGTATTTCTAAGTTAGATGATAATGCTCTCGCAGCTACTGCACCTGTTCGCAAACAAGGCCCTAAACCTGGACCTTGTGAAAAACAAATAATATTTAAATCTTCTACAGAAATACCTGCTTCTTTAATTGCTTTATCTATAATAGAACTTGCTTTTTGAGTGTGATGCTGAGCTGCTTCTCGAGGATGAATTCCACCTGTCTGTGGAGAATATGTTTTTTTGGTATTTGTCAAAACTTTTCCTTTTTCATCTACAATACCTACACCAAAAGTATGAGCAGTAGCTTCAATACCTAAAGATAACAATAATTTTCACTTTTTAAATGAAGTATACCCACATTTACCGCAACTAAGTCTATCTTTATGATTTGCTAAAAAAAATCCTCGTCCACATTTGGGACATGTCTCATTTGTTCTTGTTAATTTATCATTTTTAGCTTTATAATACTCATGAGGCTTCTTCATCTTTTTTCACTTCCCCCTCATTCATTTTAATGATATGTTTTTTTTCAATATCTTTTGCAGAATCTACTGTATCATAAATTTTAGCATATCCTAAAGAAGATGGTTTTCCATATTCTGGTTTTATAGTATCGATAAATACTAACTCTTCTTTTTTAGATAAAGTAGCAGCTAATTTTTCTTTGATATCTAAAATTTTAGGAGTAGCTACCCTAGGATGGTTAACCACAAATCTAATTTCTTTTCTAGATAATAATGGATTTTCCTTTGTATCAGATACTTTTATTTCCATTCTTTTACTTCCTCCAATAAATTCTTTATTTGTTGTCTCTTTTTAGTGTCAATAAAGACTTCAACAACACCTAAATCAGGCTGCCCATATAATACATAAGCTCCCAAAGGTGCATAAATTATAGCTGGTAAAGTAAGGAGATCTTCTTCCCCATCAACTATAATTTTGATTTTTTCTCGACTATCAAAAGCTTTTTTAATAGTATTAAAAGCTTTCTCACTTAAAGTGCTTTTCGGATTTTGAACTTTATATTCTCTCACATTATATTGTTTTAATGTTGATTTTATCTGAGATGAAATTTCTCCTCGCATTGTCCGATAATCAATTATAATTATTTTGGGATTAATTTTTAATTTTATTAGATGATATGAAATTATATCACCAACACATACAAGATTAGAAGATTTACTAAATTTTTGTTTTAGATATGAATCTAATTCACTATGATTTCCTTTAACTAATTTTCCTAAAGGACTTTTTAATCTTTTAAGTAAATCTTCATTTAATTTATACATACATTATAAGTTGGAAAAAAATATTTAAAAAACAAGCAAAATAGTATGGATCAACAAAAGAGGGAATAAAATTGAAAAGAGGCCGTAAGCAAAATATGCCTATGACAGGTGCAGGACTCATAAGATATTTTGATGAAGAAACTAAAAGTATGAGAATACCCCCTCTTTTAATAATCATTATTGCCGCTATAATAGCACTTATAGAAATTTTTTTGATGAGTTGGGATCCTTTTAACTACTATTGAGAAAATTATTTTCTTTCTTCAGAAGAGTTTATAAATAATAAAATACAAATTATATATATGGCCAATCAATCAACTGATAAATGGAATAAAGACAATTATCAAATGAAAGAAGTTATCCAAGATTATGCCTCAAAATTAGGAGAGATAACTTATTTAAATAGAAAACTAAAAGAAGAATTAGAATTAGTGCTCAATGCTCTCAAAAAAACTACTGACGAAAAAAAAGAACTAATTGACGAATTTAATACTATAAGTGTCCGTAAAAATGAATTTGACAGATTGGCAAGAGAGTTAGAAGACGTAAAAAAAGTTAAGGATGAAAAAATATCAAAATTATCCCATATATTAGATAAAAAAGAAATTGATAATATTAAACTTAAAGAAAAAATAAAATTACAAAATGAAAAAATTTCAAATTACAAAAGAAGAATTTTAGGGTTTGAAACAGATCTAGATCATATGAGAAAAGAGACAGAAATGATATCTAAACAAAACACTAGTCTCTACAAAGAATTAGAAAAAAAAGACACAGAGATGTCTGTTCTACATGATAAATTAGAAAAAACACTTGAAGAGAGAAGCACACTTTATTCTGATGTAGTTAATTTGCGTAAAAAACTAAAACAGAGAAATCATGAACTAGATGAGATGATGCATGAGAGAAATTTTGCAATGGAGAGACTAGAAATTTTAGAGAATGATTCCAAAGAACATAAAGAAAGTCGAAGAAGATCAGAAGATGAATTAGATTCTATCAGTTCATTACTAAAACAAAAAGAAGAAGAATTAGATTATTTAATAGAACAAAAGAACATAGCTGAATCTAAGATATCAGAATATAAAGAGAAGATAAAAGAACTAAAAAAGGATAATAAAAAACTGAAAAAGAAGCTAGAAGAAGAGAACTAAAGACAATAATTTGCTTTTCTAAACTATCCCAACGTAAGATTTATATACCGAAGTTGGTATCAATAGATATAGAGTGTAATTTTTTAAAAAAAATAATAGGGGGTCATATCCTATTACAAGCTCAAACAAAGAAAAATATTTAGAAGATCAGGGATTAACTATCTGTCCTGAATGTGGAAGTAGCGATGTATCAGCTAGAAATTCAGAAATAGTTTGTAACAAATGTGGATTAGTTATTGAAGAAGAAAATGTTGATTTAGGACCTGAATGGCGTGCATTTGATTCAGAACAGAAGAATAAAAAAGAACGCGTAGGGGCCCCTATGACATATACCATTCATGATAAAGGACTTCTTACCACAATTGATAAATCAAATAGAGATACCCATGGCACAGCGCTAAAACCTTTCAAACGAAGGGAGATGTATAGGCTTAGAAAAGCTCAAACTAGAGCAAAAATAACTACTTCTGCTGAAAAAAATTTAGTTTATGCTCTACAAGAATTAGAAAGATTAGAATCACATCTAGGTCTTCCTAAAAATGTAAGAGAAACTGCAGCTGTAATTTATAGAAAAGCTGTAGATAAAAAGATAATTAGAGGAAGATCAATAGATAGTATTGTTGCAGCATCAATTTATGCCGCTTGTAAACAATATAGGATACCTAGAACGTTAGAAGAGATAAGCGAAGCATCTCAAATTGAAAAAAAAGAGATAGCTAGAGCTTATAGACATCTCACTAAATCCCTTAAACTTGAAATTCCCCAATCTACTCCTGAAGATTATATCTCTCGTTTCACATCTGATCTAAATTTATCAGGTGCGGTACGTGCTAAAGCTATAGAGATTTTGAAAAAAGCTACCACAAAAGGACTTACTTCAGGACGAGGACCTATGGGTATTGCTGCAGCATCCATATATATTGCCACAGTGATGATCGGAGAAAAAAGGACTCAACGGGAGATAGCAGAAGTAGCAAGAGTAACAGAAGTAACAGTGAGAAATAGATATAAAGAACTAATCTCAAAACTAGATTTGGGAGAAGAAGTATAGCTAAACTTTTTTTAAAAATCATCTTAAAATATTTTACATTTTTTATAGATTTATTTTATAATTTAGATTAAGTGATTAGATGAAAAAAGATTATTTTGAAATAATTTTAGAGATTGCAAAATTCGGTGCACTAAATAAGCACATAAATCTCTCCACCACTGCCCTAGCTAGACAAATAAATACATCTCAACAAACTGCATCAAGAAAAATAATAGATCTTCAAAAAAACGAATATTTAACTAAAGATGAAAATAATCAAATTAAATTAACAAAAAAGTCTCAAGAATTGCTAAAGAAGATTTATATTCAATTAAAAAAAATACTTAAGGAAAAAGAAATTAACCGATTCTATGGATATGTTGTATCTGGAGATGGTGAAGGAGCCTATTATCTCTCTCAAAACAATTATAGAAAACAAATACAAAAAAAGTTTAGTATAGATCCATATCCTGGAACTCTAAATTTAAAGCTAGATCAAGAAACTCTAATCTCATTAAAAATCGAACTAAATGATAAAGAAAAACATATAATAAAAGGATTTAGTACAGAAAATAGATATTTTGGTGATGTCATAGCTTATAAAATTATTTTAGAAGAAAAAATATCATCAATCCTTATTTTACCTTTTAGAACTCACCATCCAAAAGCTATAATTGAAATAGTAGCTAAAAAAAATCTTAGAGAATTATTAAATTTATGCGATGGAGATAAAATTCAATTTAAGTTGGTATAGATGAGAGAGTTTGAAAAAATAAAAAAAGCACTTACAATTGAACTAAGAGAAGGTTATTTTACAAAAGAGCAAGTAAATTTAGGAAAAGATTTAATTTGGGGCAATAAAAAACAAAAACTATCTGAAAAAGCAAGAGACAAAATCAAAATTGGATTATGTGGCGGAGTATTTGATATCATACATATTGGCCATATTGAGCTTCTAAAAGATTGTAGCAAAAATGTTGATTTTCTAGCTATTGTTGTAGCAAGAGATAAAAATGTCAAAGAAAAAAAAGGTAAATCACCAATCTTTCCTGAGACTCAAAGAGTAGAGATATTAAATTCAATAGATTATGTAGATTGTGCAATTTTAGGTTCTCTAGACAAAATTGATGAGACCATAAAAAAAGTTCAACCAAATATAATATTTTTAGGTAGGGATCAAAATATTAAAGAAGAAGTTCTAGAAAAAATAATATCTAAACTACCCTTTGATATAAAAATAATAAGATCTAAGGCATGGCGAGAAGATGCCCATGCAAAATCATCTAAGATAAAGAAGAAAATAAAAGAAAAAATGATCTAATCTCTTGAGTAGCTAAATTTATAAACAAATATATAACTAAATTATAAGAAGTTTTAGGGTGTTTAAAATTAATATAGACACAAAAATATCATTGGAAGATAAAACTGAATTAGTTGAAAACATTGAGAGATATATGGGATACGATTTT
>CAYQAE010000029.1:11406-13914 GCA_964415445.1 uncultured archaeon
CGATTTTATCCACAAATGGAATGCAAATATTAACGGATATATTATTCAACTTATAACAAATAACACTTATTTAGAAGACCTGTGGAGAGAATGCTGGTATCCTGCATCTCTAAGAGATGATATAAGACCCCATGGAACTATTCATGCAATAACTAATATGCACGATACAAACCCACAAATTGCATATCATTCAGATACCAGAACAGGTATTATGATTAATGTGGATTCTTTTGAAAGTCTAAGATCACTTACTTTGGGTATGGTTTGGGATATTTCTGAAAATAGAAAAAGTCTCCATTTTATAAGAGGAGCATTAATTGATATTAATGGAGAAGGTTTTGCAATTACAGGTGAAAATTATGATGATGTAAATTCTCATCTATTTTCTCTTCTTGATTTAGAACAAGCTAGAGTCCATTCACATGAATTAATTTTTGTAGAGCATCTAGGTGGCCTAAAGGGACGTATGTCAACACGGGCATCTGAGCGTAAATTTTATCTTAATGAAAATGTAACTCAAGTTAGTGGAAAAGTCAAATCTTTAATTGAGGGGTGCAAAAAAGATGGCCAAAATTTCATATTAGATCCTTGGTGGATTGGTGCTGCAGAAAAGTATATTGATACTACAAGAATTAAGGCAATGTTTGTTTTTAATAAAAAGACAAAAAATGAAGGAGTTATCAGAAGATTAAATCATGAAGAAGCACTAAATTTATTTTTAAATTCAAAATATCCATTCTACAATCCAAACCATTTAGTAAATATAAAAGAGAAAATAAATCTTCTAAAGGAATTCTATCATGATATTTTTGAATATGTCTCAATTTATGAAATTAATACATCCTATCCTTTAATTGAAACACAAAAAGTAATTAGAAGAATAATAATTTCAAAAGATTACGTCCAGCCATTTGAAAGATTAGAGAAACCAAAATTTGATTTTGAAAAAGTATTAGAAAAAATTGATATGCAAAATATCGTCGAATCTGTCAAAAATATGCAAACACAAACTAACGTAGAAAAAACAATTTCTGAAGAGATAAAATCCCGAGCCCAAATTTATGGCACAAAAACTAAATTTGGAAATTATAATTTTGTCTCCACTGTAAAAAGTAGAAGTGCACCGCTAACTGTAGTATTAGGTAGTGAAAAAGTTAGACAGAAAAATTTAACAGAAAGACAAAGAGAAATTGTAAAAAATGCTCCAAAAACTGTTAAAAACGTATTAGAATATATGAAAAAAGGTGAATTTGTATATACGAAAAAAACAATAGGACAAAATAATGAATTTAGTCCAACTTGTAACTTTTTTGTGTCAACCCACAGAAAAGAAATGGTAAGATTAGCCTATATGATGAACCAAAGCTTATTTGAAACAAAAGAAGATAGAGATCCACAACTAAATATTGTATTTATTCCTGAATGGCAAGAAAAAGATAGACAAATTTTGGTATTTCCAGAAATTGGTACTACTTTTGTATTAGGCACAGACTATTATGGAGAAGTTAAAAAAGGATTCCTTAGAATGTGTATGTGGCATGCTAAACAACGTGGAAAATTAGGTCTTCATGCTGGTGCAAAGATACTTAGGGCAAAAAATAAAAAAACAGGTGAAATTAAACGCTACGGTACTATTATTTTTGGACTAACTGCAACAGGTAAAACTACCCATTCATGTCACGACCATAATTTAGATAATGAAGGTGAAGGAATTGAAATTGTACAAGATGATTTTATTGCTATGAATAAAGATGGCTCAGCCTATGGAACAGAGCAGGGTTTTTTCCTGAAAACCGAAGGATTAGATAAAGAGACTCAACCACTTATATATAATGCAATTACCAAACCTGGTGCTATTTTTGAAAATGTAATGGTAGATTATCAAGGTAACGTCCATTTCGGAGATGAAACTTTAACTGGAAATGGGAGAGGAATAATGCTTTGGGAAGATTTTGGTGACGCTAAAGCCGCCACACCCAATTTACCACCAATAGATGAATTAGATGGTCTGTTAATATTTTTAATTACCAGAAGAAATACAGTTGTCCCAATTGCTTCAAAATTAACCTTAAGACAGATGGCAGCGACATTTATGTTAGGTGAGTCTACTCATTCATCAGGCAGCAACCCTAAAAAAGCAGGGGAATCTGTAAGAGTTGTAGGCACTAATCCATTTATTGTAGGGGATGAAGGCGAAGAAGGTAACATCTTCTATGATTTGATTAAAAATCATCCAGATAAAATCCACTGCTATATGGTCAACACTGGTGGAGTGGGAGAGATTATGGTAAAAGAGCCAGATGGAACAAAAAGATACATCAGGAAAGTATCCAGAGTAGAAATTCCAGAGATGGCATCAATCTTTAGAGGTATTGCAAGAGAGGACGTAGAATGGCAAGACGATTCATACTTTGGGATAAAAATTCCAAAGAATGTGCCTGGTATGGATATTACAAAATATGATATTAAAAAATTCTATGATGACAAACAAATTGAAAGTTTAGTCAA
>CAYQAE010000029.1:13924-20105 GCA_964415445.1 uncultured archaeon
AAAAAAGAAAGAAAAGAACACTTAGATAAATTTCCAAATTTATACAAAGAAATTAAGAAAGCTTTTGATCTATCTATTTAATATCTTAATTATCTAAGATACTCCAAAAATAATATATAATTTTTTTGTAAGGTTTTAAAAAAAATAAGTGGATACAAATGAAAGAGAATCAAATAGAGATAGGAGAACATATACATGGGCATTTAGGTCCTTTTTTGATAATAGGACTTAAAATGGGTAATTTAGCATTAAAAAAACTCAACGCAAAAAAATACTTTGGAATGAAAGTATTTGCAGATACAGGAACAATAACACCTATGAGTTGCATGTTAGATGGAATTCAAGTATCAACAGGTTGTACTTTAGGGAAAGGAAATATTAAAGTATCAAATGAAAGAATTCCACGTGCTAGATTTGAATCCAATGGAGATAAATTCATAGTTGAATTGAAACCTAAATGGCTCAAAAAAATTCGAACAATGCTAAAAGAAAAAAATGAAAGAGTTGTTGCAGATTTAATTTGGAATACTGATCACGAAGAATTATTTGATCTATCTTAAGATATATCTGCAATATTATCAGGATTATTATCTAAAAGTTCATTTATAGATGTCAATATATCTGAAGAGATATTATCTAATTCAGATCTAATATCTTGGGGTATAATTTGATATAAATCAATCAAATTATCAATATATTCTCCCTCTACATTATCAGAATTTACATCAAAAGCAGAAAGTAATTCATTTTTGAAAAGATTTAAATCTGATTCATTAAATTTCACGCCTAAATCAGCCCTAAATTTAGCCAATGTATCTAAAACTTGAAATTGAGATGTTCCAGAATAATTACCTTCTTCTATCATATTAATTAAATTTTCTTTAACTAAATCAACGTTAAAATCAACATTTATTTGTTGTTCAGGAAATAAATCTTTATATAATTCTACAAATTTACCTAAAAACTTAATTAAATCTGATTTATCAGAATTAGTTATATCAAAATTATCTTTTTGTGAAATATAATTTTCAAAAAAAGGTAAATTCTCAGCAGATCCAAATACTTTTGAAAATATTTTATCCATATTATCTTCTCTTATATCCCAAGTAACAATTTTGCTAAAAGCATCAGCAACTAAATCAACTTGTTCATAACTATTTAGAGCAATTTCATCTTTTAGATCAAACAATTTAGATAAACCATATCCAGGACATTTTTCAAATGCATTGTAAACTTCATTAGTTAACTGATCTAAATTAGAACCTTTAATATATTCAAACTCATCTCTATAATCCTCTAAAGATTGTTTATTTTCAAAAAATTCTTTTGAATACTCTTCAAAAAACTGTTTTTCAAATTGATCGATTTGTCTATCAAACCTATGATCTAAACCTTCTTTGATCATATCAGAAAAGTTTCTAACATAATTTTCAAATTTTTCATAAACTACATTATCTTTAGTAACAGTTTGATATATTTGGTTATTTTTCTCTAAATCAATCTGTCGATTATCTGTAATTTCAAAATTAGATAATTGTTGATTTAGAATATAATTTTCATCTATATCTATATTTTGATCTGTCAAAAGTTCATTATTTTCAATTCTATCTTCTTTTAGATTTTCAAAATCACTTTGGTTTTCTTTTGTCACAGAGGTATCATAAAAATCATTATCATTAACTTCAGAGATGTTTTCTTCTTTTTCATTTTGAATGTGGTTATCAATTTTGTCTATTTGAAAATTTTCATTTTTTCTATCATATTCTGTATTTTCTAAATAAAGATTATTATTATTTTTTGATTCATCTATATTAGTCTTATCTAAAGACTCATTTTGATTTATAGCAATATTTTCTTTCTCATTTGACAAATTTAAATTATTATCTTCTATTTCATTTTGATCTAAATTATTTTTTTCTAAATTATCTATATCAGACTTATTTTCACTTCTATCGATTTCTGAAAATAAATCAATTATCTGATTTAAGATTATAATCTCCTGATGAGGTGCTTGTTCTAATTCATCATCTACAATATTGCTATCTTCAAGATTATCAGCTTGTTTATGATCTCTACCACCGATACCTAATTTTAGATCAGAAAAATCAACTAAACGTTCTTCTCTTCTATCTTCAGAAAACTTCAAATCAGAATCTCTACCATATTCTTCTTGTTGCTGTCTCAATTTTGTAAGTTTTTTATTTGGAGTAATTTTTCCAAACAATTTTAGAAGAGATACTTGAATATTTCTTCGATTAGTAATTTCTATTTTTCTAAGTTCATTTTTTAAAAAATCTTGATGTTGTTTGTTGTCCTTATTTTTATGCTCAATATATTGAGATATAACTTTCCTTATAAAATTTGGATTTTTCTGAAACATTAAACTTAAACAATAACAAATAGACCAATTTATAGAAGAATAATCAGACTTTATCTCAGATATAAGTGCAAATATAATTTTTACAAAATCATTGTTATCTAAAAATGAACTATCTTTTTTATATGCCAATCCAAATCCAAATATAATCTCATCAGCTATATCAAAGTTTTGAGATATATTAGGAATAATATCTAAAAAAACCTCTTTTACAAGATATGGTCGAGCTGCTGCAATCTCTCTTATTATTTTGGCAGATGTGTTTCTGACCGCCATATTTCCACAAACTATCAAATATTTTATTTTGTGAATAAATTTATCTAGATAATTTGATTCTAAAATTTTCATTTTCATAAAAAATTTCAAAGATTGTTCCACAATCTGCATATTTTTATTATATAGAAGATATAAAAAATCAGCAATTTTAAGTCCCTTTAATTTAGCAATATCTAACTCATTCAAAATTTCAAGAGATTTAAGACAAATTTCAGAGCTTTTATCTTTTAGGTTTAAAATAAGAAAATCAATATGATCTTTATTTAGATCTATTGAATTTAGAGATGATTTCAAATTATCTAAATAATTATTTTTCTCGCTACTACTTTTATCTAAGAGCTTTTTCATATTATTATTATCTAATCTTATTATTTATATCACCACTAAAAGATATTAACTTTTTGAGAGATCTTATCAATTTATATTTGCACAAAAACTAAATCTATAAAAATTCATCTAAAAGATCAAGATTTAATAGTTCTACAAAAAGATATAGAGATTATTTTTAAGCAAGAGGAATGCATTTGTATGGAGCCAGTAAAAAACAAACAATTAATTCTATCAAGAATTAAAGAAAATGATGTAGATTTTGCATTAAGTCATATGGATGAATTATTAGTACTTATTGAAGATAAAGATCAAAATATAAGAAAAGAAACTGCAAATATACTAAAAGACATATCTAAAAAACATCCTCCTGGCTTTCATAATTCTATTTTATCATATGAACTACGCACTGGCAAAGATTTAATGGAACAGATAAATTTTATTCTAAAAGAAAGTGAAAAAGACAAAAAAAGCAAGGAAATGATAACTTTTGAAGATATTGGAGGATTAGAAGATTTAAAAGAAGTTATAAGAGAATCCATAATTTATCCTTTCAAAAATCCAAAATTAGCAGAAGAGTTTGGAATTGAAAGCGGTGGCGGTGCTCTATTTTATGGACCACCTGGTTGTGGGAAAACTTATGTAGTAAAAGCTGCAGTAGGCGAATGTAATGTTCCATGGGTAAATGCAAAAATTAGCGATATTGTAAGTAAATATCATGGAGAGACCGAACAAAACATAGCCAATTTATTCCAAAATGCAAGAAATCAAGCCCCATCTATTCTTTTTATAGATGAAATTGATTCATTAGGTGGAAGACGAGATATGATGGATAAACGCTTTGAGAAAATGGAAATAAATCAACTTTTAACTGAAATGGATGGACTGGCTGATTCAAATAAAAATGTTCTAATTATTGCTGCAACTAATGCACCCTGGGATGTTGATCCCGCACTTAGAAGAACAGGACGATTTAATAAAATGATATATGTGCCACCTCCAGATTTTCAATCTAGAATTGAGATATTTAAAATCCATACCAAAAAAATGCCAATAGTGGATAATCTTGAATATGATATATTAGCTGATATGACTGAGGGATATTCTGCGGCAGATATACGTGAGATATGCAAAGAAGCTAAAGTTATAACTTGGAAAGAAGCAATGAGAGATGGAACAAGAAGAAAAGTAAATATAGAAGATTTCAAGAAGGTAATTTCAAAGAGAAATTCATCGCTTATTCCTTGGTTTAGGATGGCAAAAGTGCAACTGGAGAGAAGCGGAGAGAAAGATCTATACAACGATCTCTACAAATCAATACAAGAATTTGACAAAATTAGGTTTGATTTAGATGAATACTGAAGTGAACAAATTAAACGGTTTTCTAATACACCCCTGGGATTTATTAGATGAGGGAGCAATTGCAGTATTGGATAATCTTCGAGGATTAGGATTTAATTCTGTATTTGTAGGTATAAATAGTATCGCACAAAAACATCCCCCCTTTCCTGTTAAAGCTCAACTTACTCACAACCCAAAAAGAACAGCGCATATTTCTGAAAAAGGAACTTACTATTACAATTTTAATAAAGATCTATATGAAAAAATGCATATGCCTCTGCAAAAAACTATTGCCCCAAATATAGTAGATAGAGATGCCTTATCTGAGGCTACAAAGCATAAAGAGGAGTTTAACATTAAAGTATATGCATGGGTTAAATTACTTTCAAATGATTATTTAGCAGAGGAGTGTCCAGAATATAGTGTTGTCAATAGTTTAGGTGAGAGAAATGAACAATGGCTATGTTTTAACAATCCTAACGTTGAAAAATTTCAGATAGAACTAATAAAAGAGATTATCACTAAATATAATATTGAGGGGATATTGCTTGATGGAGTGCAACATGTATACCCCTATCTAAATTTATTATGGTTACATAGAGGATTTACTTGCTTTTGTGAACACTGTCAACTTAAAATGAGAAAATACAATATAGATATTGATAGACTAAAGCAAGAATTAACCAATTTTCATGAATCAATAAAAACATTTGATCTTAAAGATTTAGAAAAGTTTAGATCTAAAAATTTAGAAGACATCAAATCAATCTTCTACGACAAAATTGAGATATATAAATGGATCTATTTTAAATTTAGAACATTAAATAAATTTATAGCTAAAATATATAGAGAAATAAAAAATTATTCTAAAGATAGCCAGTTAGGAGTAAGTATGTGGTCTCCTCGCTCTTCATGGATGGTAGGTCAATCTTACAAAATGATATCTCAAAATTGTGATTGGATTATGCCTATGATCTACAGAAGAATGTGGGGACTATTTAGCTACAATATTGTCCAGGAGCTTAAAAAAAATGTTAGAGGAGTAAGTTTTTTCCAAAAAATTAGAGGAAAAGCAAACAAAGAGCTACTTGAATCTTTTTTTAAATTCAACAATTTTAAAGGACCATATGAATTATACAAACTAAGACATGGAGTAGATCCAGATATAATTAGGTCAGAAATTGAAGAAATAGATTATATACTAAATGAAGTACCACTATCATATGAACGTCAAAAAGACTGGGGAATAGCACATATGATACGATATCTATTTGAGAATCCTGACAAAATTTCTCCAAGATTTTATGAATTTGAATTTCCAAAACCAAAAAAAGTTCCAATCTACCCAAGTATTGAACTTTGGGATCCCGCATCCAAAGAACCTACACCACCACTATGTAGAGATTCAGTTAAAAAAGCTAAAGAAGCTAAAACAGATGGATTTATATTCCAATCATATGGTTGGGCTCCAATGCAAAATATATATGCAATATCAGAGGATATTAAAGAATCCCAAAGCTAGCCGTCTCGTCTTATAATATGATACCCAAATTGAGTCTTAACTAAGCCTGAAACTTCACCCACATCTAGATCAAATGCAGCCTTTTCAAATTCTTTTACCATCTGACCACGTCCAAACTCACCTAATGATCCTCCTCTTTTTTTAGAAGGACAAGTTGAATACTTTTTAGCTAACTCTTCAAATTTAGCACCATGATTTAGCTCATCTAAAACAGCTTCAGCTTTCGACATTTTAGGCATCAAAATATGGGAAGCTTTTATTTTATTTGCCATATAGATCATCTCACAAATTAATAAAATCCAATTATCACCATAAAAATTTAAAAATATCAAAACATT
>CAYQAE010000030.1:0-20053 GCA_964415445.1 uncultured archaeon
TATTCAGTTAGAAAGTTGATCTGGAGATAATTTAAAAATTTGAATTGATATTACAGATAGGGTGAGATTATGGATATTGAAGAAATAAAACAAAAAATTCTTCCCACTTTAGAAGAGTATGGAGTCAAAAAAAGTAGGTTTATTTGGGTCATGTGTTAGAGGAGATATGCGAAAAGATAGTGATATTGATATTTTGGTAGATATTGAAAAAAACATTAGTTTATTGGAGTTTGTAGAACTTAAACTTGAAAATTTATTGGATAAAAAAGTTGATTTAGTGGAGTACAATACTATTAAACCTCTTCTTAGAGAAAGAATACTAAAAGAGCAGGTGTTAATTTTATGAAGCGTGATATAAAAGTTTATATCTCAGATATTTTAGAAAGTATTGAAAAATTGAAGATTATACAAAGGGGATTTCAAAAGAAGAATTTTATGAAAATTCTATGATCTAAGATTCTGTAATTAGAAGATTAGAAATTATGGGAGAGTCTGTAAAGCATATCTCACTGAAATTTTCAGGAGAAATATCCCAAAATACCTTGGAAGGCAATAGCAGGAATGAGAGATATACTAATTCATGAATATTTTGGAATAATTTTAGAGAGAACTTGGAAGGCTATTGAGGTAGATATGTTTGAATTAAAAGAAAATATACTCCAAATTAGCCAATATTTAGAAAAGAAGTAGTTTGTTATTTTATATTTTCTCAAAACTCATAAAAAGAGAATTAGAAGATATAAGAATAATTCTTTTATGGTAATCAAAAACTTTTAAAATAGTAGACTTATAATCCTAATCATTATGAGTCTATTTATCAATAGATCACAAGAATTAAATTTTCTAAATGAACGGTATAGTACTAATAAACCTCAGTTTATAGTTATTTGGGGTCGAAGGCGTGTTGGGAAAACTGAATTAATTAAAAAATTTATTAAAGATAAAAAACATATTTATCATTTAGTAACAAAAACTCGAGGCGATAGACAACTTGAAAAATTTGCAAAAAAAATAAGCAGAAGTTTTGATGATTTTGTACCTAAAGTAGATGATTGGGAAGATCTTTTTGAATATTTTAAATCTAAGATTAAAGATAAGCGACCGATTTTAGTTTTAGATGAGTTTCCATATCTTATTGAATCTAATAGAGAAATTCCTTCACTATTTCAGCTTTTTTGGGATGAATATTTAAAATATACTAATGTCTTTTTGATTTTGTGTGGATCTTCTATTGGAATGATGGAAAAGAATGTTTTAGATCAAAAAAGTCCTCTCTATGGCCGCAGAACTGGTCAAATTAGACTTGAGCAATTCAATCTAAAAAATACAATGAAATTTTTTCCAAAAAAAGATTTTAAGTCTCAAATTGAAATTTATTCTACTTTAGACGGAGTACCTCTTTATTTAAATGAATTTAGTCAATCTTTAGATATATTTGAGAACATTAAAAATAGCATATTGCAAAAGGAAGAAGTTTTGCATGAGGAAGTTGAATTCTTGCTAAAAGAGGAGTTAAGAGAGACTTCTACCTATTATACTATCTTAGAAGCTATTGCTTTTGGATATACCAAAATGAGTAAAATCGCTTCAAAGTGTAATATTGAAGTTTATAATCTTCCAAAATATCTTAAAGTATTAGAAAATCTTAATATTATTAAAAAAGAATCTCCAATTACAGTAGGTAAAGCAAAAAGCAAAAATACACTTTATTTTATTGATGATCATTATTTTAGATTTTTCTTTAGATTTGTTTTTCCTAATTTAAGTGATATTGAGGAAGGTATGCAACATGAAGTTATAGATTCTTTGATAAAACCATATTTTGAGGATTATGTTTCATTTACATTTGAAAAAGTTTCCAAACAAGCATTATGGGAATTAGCAAGGCAGAAAAAATTGCCTTTTGTGCCTTCCAAAATTGGTAGGTGGTGGCACAAGGATCAAGAGATTGATTTAGTTGGATTAAATAAATTTAGAAAAGAAATATTATTTGCAGAGTGTAAATGGACAAATAAAAAAGTAGGCATAAAGATAGTTAATCAATTGATAGACAAGGCTAAAGAAGTTAGGTGGCATAATTTAGATAGAGTGGAATATTTTATTCTATTTTCAAGAAGCGGTTTTACTAAAAATTGCATTGACTATTGTAGAAATAATAATATTCTATTTTATGATTTGGATGATTTAGAGAAATTATTTTAGTTTGAAATTATTTCTTAACAAAATAAAGTGGATTAGTATTGTCATCCAAATTGGGTTGGAATAATTTTTTTATGTCTATTCTAAAAAATTAAGGCTTAAATATACTTTGGAACGGATACGGGGTGAGTTGTACTTTTCAATTTGAGCAACAAAAATTTATAAAATAAATTAGCGCTATAAATTTAAACTTTAAGGAAAACTGTGATATTAGCTAAAGAGCAAAAGGTCTGAAATTATCAAATATAAGGTTTTTTAGAGATGGATGAAAAACAACTAAATTTTATAATAAAAGAAGGAGAAGGTCAATTAATAGAGTTTAAAGGTTCATTTACTAAATCTTTAGCAAAGAAAATAGTTGCTTTTTCAAATGCAAATGGTGGGAGAATATTTTTAGGAATAGACGATGGAGGAGTTAAAAAAGAAATTAGAATAACAAACAAATTAAAATCTCAAATTCATAATATCGCTAAGAATTTAGACCCACCTACGGCAGTTAATTTAGAAGAATATAGTAATATATTGATAATACATGTAGATGAAGGAGAAAATAAACCTTATTCTTGTAAAGATGGATTTTTCTTAAGAATAGGTGCAAACTCACAAAAACTCTCACGAGATGAAATTTTCCAATTTGCAATAACAGAGGGAAAAATATCTTTTGATGAGCAAATAAATAATGAATTTGAATATTCTAAAGATTTTGATAAGAATAAATTAGACGAATATTTAAAAGAAACAAAACTACCTAAAAATTTAGATATAGAATCAATTTTGTTAAATCTAGGTGTGGCTAAAAAAAATAAATCTACTTTAAAATTCAATAATGCAGGAGTATTATTTTTTGCTAAATGTCCTGGATAGTTTTTGATGACAAGTAAAGTAGTTTGTGCAGAATATGCAACAAATGAAAAAGTAAAGATATTAGATAGAAAGATATATGATGAAGGCGTATTAAAAAACATAAAAAAAGCAATTAATTTTGTCGAAAAAAGAATCAAGACAGAGTTTGTTATTAAGTCTGCAAAAAGAATTGAAATTCCACAATTTCCCAAAGAAGCATATAGAGAAGCAATTGTTAATGCAATAATGCATAGAGATTATTTTGACAAAACTTCAGACACTATGGTCGAATGTTACAGAAACAAGTTGGTAGTTTATAATCCTGGTGGTTTAGTTAAATGGCTAAAACCAGAAGAATTTGGGAAAATAAGTAAAACTAGAAATTCAATTATTGCTTCCCTACTTTCAAGAACTATCTATGCTGAGAAAAGGGGTACTGGAATAAAAAGAATAAAAGAATCAATGAAAAACAATGGTCTAAAACCAAAATTTGAATATTATGAACATTCTTTTTATATTGAACTGCAAGATAAAAATTTTTCTGTTGAGGATAGATCCGAAGCAAATTCAAAAGATAGAAAATCTAGAAAAAAGTGGATATTAAGCTATCTAAATAAAAATAGGTCAATAAAAGCTAAGGATATAGAAGAAAAGTTTAATATCCATAGGGACACAGCTGTTGAAGATCTAAAATCATTGAAGAATAAAATAATTAAAAAAGGAAGTGGAAGCAACGTTTGGTATGAATTAAATCAAAAATAATTTCGTGATCTCTTTGTATCTAGGTAGGCATAACCACCTGCTATTTGTTTTTTATGGAAACAATATACTAAAATAGTGTTTTTTTAGAAAACGATATTACATTATTTGAACAAATATTCCTTTATTGTCTTATTTATTTTTTCTGCAACTGATAAAAAACTATTTGCTTCGTCATAGGATGCTTTAATCCCAGGATATCTTATTTCTACTGCAAATAGAGATAATTCGATCAATTCTTCTTTATACTTTTCTAATTTTGGAACAAAAGGTTTACATTTTTCAAGCAAAATATCAAGGTCATGAGTTTTTCAAAGTAAATTTCTTTTTCTTGAAGAGCTGCCTTTAGATATTTCTCTACAGCTTGCTGGCAGTGAAAACAAATAGCATCATAAACAGGCGAATCAAAGCCTGATTCTCTTTTGGCAACTAAAAAATCGTTATCAGCTTTTTTTATCCATTCTTTTGTAAATTTTTTCATAAAGAGATTCACTCATTAATAACTTTATTTATAAAAAAATCTCCTTCATTAAGCCTTTTTTCTATTTCATCAGGAGTCCTAACAATAATATCTATTGGTTTGACTACACCAAATGTATTATCTGACATCATTCGAATAATAGCTGCTTGTTTGTATGATTTTAAGTTTGTTTTCATAATTATAAGTAGGTCAATGTTACTTTCTTCTTTAGGATATCCATAGGCGTAGGATCCAAACAAAATTATTTTTTGAGGTCTAATTTTTTTTTATTTTTTCTGCCATTTTTTTTGGTAGGTTTTCAGTTTTTGTCATATTTCTCTCTCTTTTGGTTTATTTAATTTATTTAATAATAACTTTGTATTTTCTTTTGAAAATTCGTATCTATCTTTAATTTTTAAATTTACAATAATATCTTTTAATTTCTTTGAATCTAATTTTGGTTTGTTTTGCCTAAAGCTATCAAGATATCAACTTTTCTAATTTTTTAATATCTTTTTTCTTTTTATGGCGTCCTTTTTTAAATAATTCAATAATTTCATTGTCTTTTTACTCTTATTGCACCAATTGCTAAAGATACACCTAATAGACTTAGTAAACCCAAAATTGCGGTATTTTTATCATCAAAAGATATAAATGAATCATCTTGCTCAATTTCTATGTAGTTTATATTTGTTTCAAATGTATTGTTTGCATTATCTGTTAAGATTGCTTTGTAAAATATAAATTTTGAATCTGTATTTAGCTCTTTTGTAAATTTTCCGCTTTTATATTCCATATCAATTTGTTGCCAGTTGACATTATCAAAAGAATAAACTAATCTAATATTATTAATGCCAGATAACCAATCAAAAGCAGTATATGTAAATGTAACTTTACCTTTTGATTTTGAATATTGCTCAGTAGGTACAGGCGGCAAAGTATCTATACCTACTCTTACCTCTTCATTTGCCTTAAGTTTGACATAAAATAGACCTTCATCTTCACTGAAGGTGATTTTATCTAATCTAGATCTTGATCCGTTTTTATAGACTGCATATAAGGAATTGACATCTTCATCTTCTAAAATTATCGGAAAGTTTTCAATATCTATATTTGAGCTTAAATTAAAAATTAAAGGAGTAGGTACTGCAATTATTTCAAATGTACCTATTATATTCTCATCAACATGTTTGTATTGTAAGATGTTAATATTTGGCTCAATTGCTACTAAATTTGGTTTATTTTCTATAGTTCTTTTTGTATCTTGATAGCTAAAGCACTCTGGTGGGAAATTTCTAAATATCCCTTGCGTATATTCTGATAAATTGAGATATACATAATCTTGTCCAGCTATAGTTTGGATATTTTCAAAACCTGTATCTTTGTACCACCAATAGGTTGAATTATCATTAGATATTTTTATTAAAAAATCACTAAAGTGAGTGAAATTGCATTCTGAGATTGTCTCTGTTTTTTTAAGAATTATTCCTTCTACCCAACTATTTTTTTTAATCTCAACACCTTCTGAAGATTGAATTTCAAAGGGAAAAGGGTAATTCATAAATTTACTTGGTTGAGATACATCACTAGAAGTGCTGTTTAGCATATAAAATAGAATTTTGCTGCTAGATTGAGTATTGGAAGTATTAATGTTTATTTTAGGATTATCTTGAGAGATTATTATTTGATTGGTATTTTTTGAAGGTAGATCCCATGATTCTTCATTTTTATGGTATATAAGAGTACCAAATGAATATGCACTGCCTTTTGTAAGTGAATATCTAAATTCAGAGCTATATGCAAAATATTGATTGCTAAAAATCATTTCTTCGTCGGTAAATTGAGTAGTAACACCTATTTCTTTTTTAACATCATCTTTAAACCCAGAATACGTACCTACAATCCTGTGGGGTAGATTATAATTTTCCTGTTGTAGGGTAACTTCAACTAGGCTGTAGTCGCTTATTGATATAAATTTAAATGATAATTTTCCCCAATCATAGATAAAATCACAACTATCTTCTGTAGCGTTGTATGAGTTAGGATTTATTTCATTTTCATCAATTAAGACTTTTAGAGAAATTTTTCCAAATTTTGATATTGGTTTATCAATAAATACTTCGCTACCGTTAAATCCAAATCTCCCTATTGTTGTGGTATAATTTGAAGTTGTTTTTAGATCTCGTAAGATATTATAAATTCTAAAGCTATAATTTAGGATGGCAGGACTTTCAAAAGTACCTAAATTTATCTTCCATGAATTTTCATCTATATTCTGTAATTGTACTTTTTTGTAAGTAATATTAATGCTATTTGAAAATTTATAATAAAAATAATCTAAAAAAACGTATGCTGCAGCATCTGATAAATTAATACTGATAGATATGTTATCTTCTTGATTTGCAAAAGTAGGTGAGAAAGTAATATCTAAAATCTCAATATTATCTTCAACTAAATCTAACTCTTCAACTTCCCATGTGTCCCAGTCACTTCCTGTATGTGTTACTTTGTTGGTGCTATTGTTAAATACAGCTTCATAAATTAGTTTTAGATTTTCTAATTTTTCATTCCACCAATCTCTTTGTATATCTAAATTTGTATAGGTATTGTTAAAGATTGGTAGATATCCAAAAGATGAGGATATGTTCATCTTATAGGAGTTATTTGTATTTAGGCTTTCATAAAAAATAGAGGAAATACTTACGTAATAATTTCCTTGTCCTTCATCAACAGTTATATTATGGTATTTGTAACTTTCAGAATAATTATCTTCTAAATTATTTGTCCAAAGATAGTAATTCGCACATTTTATCAGTACACAATCTCCAACATTTTGGTTATTATCAAATAGATTAGAATTAGACGTTAAATGTTCTGCTTTAGTTTTATTTGCATAATATATAGTAGTATTTGTAAATGATGTAAATAAAGTAGATTCAAAATGGTTAGTTGAATTGTTAGATACTTCTATATCTAAAATTCTAAAGCTACCTGTCCTTTGTGATATCTCTAAACTTATGTTATACCATCTATTCAAACTACTGTTGTAGCAGTTTATATCTACTATTTCAGATGAATTTCTAAAAGTTATATTAAATTCAACTGAAGATGTTTTTGTGATATAATCTCCTGCTTTTTCAAACCTAAAATCTAAGCTAAATTTTTCCGTCCACTCGTTATTTTTGTATACATAAAAAGGAATACCTTTCTCACCTATACTTCCGATTTTAATAGGATATGAATATCTAGGTAAGTAAAAGGTAGTTTGTGGGTCTTTATTTTCACTTATCATATTCGTTAAGTTGTAGTAGCTTTTATTGTCATAGGAGAAGTTTAGATCTACGTATGGGTAATTGTCAGATACATTTAGTCCTTCAACTTGGAGTTTAATATCATCTAATATATGTGGATTTTCTGGCGAAACTGTAGGATTCCATGTAGTATCAGAAAGTACATAAGAGCTACTAATAGAGATTATATAGCATATTAATATTATTTTTAGTCTATTAAACACCTAAATCCTCCTTTGTTGACTACTGTATTATAGACATTCACATTTTTGACAAAGTTTATATAAATATTATATTTTTAGTGATATACATGGCATATAAACTTAAGGATGAAGATTATGTTCGAAAAAGTTTTTATTTAAATAGTGGTGATTCTGAAGAATTAGAGCTTTTAGCAAAAGTTTATACTGAAGGAAACATGAGTGAATTAGTTAGGACGTTATCTTTATTTGGGGGAGATATCCTAAAAGCTATGGGATCTAAAAAAAGAGTACAAACTGTTATAGATGGATATTCTCCGGTTTTGAAAAAAATGTTAAATAATGCAAAGGATTGGCAGTCTAAAAATATGGATCAGTCTAATTTTATTTATAATAATTTGGATGTAGATCATGCTCTAAATTTAAGAAAAACTTCAATTAGACTAATTAAATTGCGAGAGTTGGGTTTTTTAATTACTATTATTTTAGTATTGATGTTTATTACGTATTTAGCAAGATCTAATGATACTTATTTTTATTTTATGGCAGGTATAACTTCTGCATGGTCGATATTACTATCATTTAAATTTTTAATGCAAGAAAAACAAATTCCCAAAGAAAAATAATGTGGAGCTTTATGAAAAAACCTAATTTCTATAAACTGGTTTATATTTTGATAGCGATAGCGGCGACAGTCACTTCTGCTATATTAATATATTATTATTTGCAAGAAGATAAGTTAGAAATAAATTTCAAAGAATATAATGAGGGTGATTATTATCAATATTTAGGTTGGACTGTTGAGGGGGGTAGTAATAAATCTATTAGTTACCTAACTTCTGTAGTTGAATCAAAAAACGGTTCATATACTCTAAAGACAGAGGATAATTCATTTTTAACCTCACATAATTCTTATTCATATCAGGATTCTAAACTTTATTCTACTTATAGTACATATTCTAATGGTACTTTTTATTATGAGCTAAATTCATCTGATAATTATATGAAATATCCTCTATCTGAAGGTGATAGTTGGGATATTAATAGATCTAAATTAGGATTTTGTTTTTATAATGGGAAAAATTTATCTTATGAGATTTATGAATATGGAGAAGCTAAAATTTATAGAGAAGATATTGAGATAAGTTTAGGTCAATTTGATTGTTTGGTTGTGCGAGAAAATTTCACACGTTCAGTTATTATAAAAAATGAGTCAAATATTTTTTTAGAAAATTATGAAAATATTACTACTTTTGAATATTATACCGATGGTATAAGTTCATTTTTGATTTATAAACAGTACAAAGATGGAAATTTTGTAAAATATCTTGAATTGTATGATTATATGCAAGGATTAGATAGTCCAAATATTTTAGTTAGTTTAGATCCAACTTTAGGGCAATATTGGATCTCAAAAAATGAGGATGGAAATTATTTAGCTTATAAATACATAGGAGATACTATCTATAACAATACAGATGTATATATTTATAACCAGACAAATAAAAATTATAATTCTATTTCTTATCTTTATTGTAAAAAAGATAGCGGTGGTGTAATTTTATCTGAATCAAATTCTGAGAGAATAGAAAGTTTTCCAGACGATGCTTCATCTAATTTTACATTAAGTGTTGGCAAAAATTGGAATTATAGTATATTTCAAAATAGAACTGATTATGGTCTTGAATATAATTATAATATCTCTCGTATTATTGTGGGAGGCGTAGTTAGAAATGAATATATATTGCGTGATGGTAAAATTAAATCTTCATTATATGTTGAGATATATGAATATAATCAAGAGGGGGATCTTTTGGTAAAATATATGCAATGGTATGAAGATTTAGGTATTTTATCTCCTGCAAAAGAGCAGATAATATATTATAATTTAAATGATATTGATTCTAGTTTGGTAGTAGGTAGAGGTAAATCAGATAATAAACAAAATACTTTTTCAGATTCAGATAATGATGGTAAAGTTGATATTTTAGAAGGATATTAATTATCCTGAGATATTATTTGCAATTCTATCATCTTTATATTCTTGTATGGTATTGAATACCATCTCTTGCATAATTGATTCAGAACCCGAATCCATATTATTTGCAAAATCATCTGAATACTGGTCTGCTACATATTTTCCTATTGCGCTGGCAATATCTTTGACATATTTCTCTCTTAGCGCAGTATATCCTAATATAATTGCACCCGAAATTGCTATCCCATAAGGTGGTGCAATTTTTGTGGCTGTATGTTTTGCAACTTCTATTAATATATCATCAAGATTGTTTAAAATTATAGAACTTACTTTTTTAGAGATTGCATCAGATACATATCCATACATAAATTCAGAGAAGTTTTGATCGTCATCTGAATTATAATCTTGCAAAAGATCTTTACAAAATACACTATCTTGAGATAAGCTGATTAGTGTAGCATTTATGATATCTCCGTCTAGGGCAGCTCCTACAACTTGTCCATTGGTATGATTTAATATGGTCTTTAATATTTTACCTTCAGTTGTATCTGCATCGACTTTTGTAGCACCAACTGCTAATACATTGGCTATACCTATTATTCCTTCTTTTTCGTTATCCTCTACAATATTTCTTATAGGGGGGACCCACGTGCATGATATGGCTCCAGAATATTTTGATAGGGAAGTTCCATCTGGGCTATTTGATGCAATAAATCCTGCAGTATCAAAACTAATTGAGAGACATTCCCATGCCACATCTGTGGGTTTATCATCATTAACATAACTTTGAATATTATTTATATGCATCATTATTTCTTTTATAAAGTCTAAAAATCTTTTAGCATCTTGTAATACTTTTAGCATAGCATTTAATTCATTAGAAAGTTTATCTTGCATTGATTTTAAGAATTTAGTACTGGTAGCAATAGTATTGTAAATTTCGTCTGCTATGTATGAATTTTCTTCTATAATGTCCAACATTTCATTTACTGAATTTTCAATTGTTGCTGCAGTTTTCTCTAATGCAACACGTGAAGATGCTACAATCTGATCTCCTACCTCAGTTGCTGCATCTATTGTTGCTTCAAATGATTCTTTATATGCATCATAGGCATATTTTCCTGCACGACCGATTGCACTAGATAGAGTTGAAGCTATTTTTTTCAAGCCGTCTTTTAAGCTATCCCAGAATCCTTTTTCACCTTTACCTTTTAGATAGAATGATAAAGTCGATCTTAGTGGATCATTTGTTCTAAATTTGACGTAACCATCTAGAGTTCCGTCTTTTGCAAATTTGAATTTAAATTTAATAGTTATTTTTGTACCTGGAGATATTTTCAATGTATCAGATGTTTGGAGTTTTTTATCACCGTGATATACTTCAACGAAATTAGGTAGAGAACTTAAGGCTAGGACTAAATTGAAATTACCGTTGTTTTTTATAGTTGTCTCCCAATCTTCAGTTGATCCGTAATCCTCTTTTCCATAATCGTGAGATGTCTCTTTTGGTGAAGCTATCGGTTTTTTCACCTTGAAAGTTATTGAAATTTTTGGGAATTTTCCATCTAAAGAATTCGATTCAATAGTAAATTCTTTTGTATCACTTCCAATATCTCTAGAGGATGGTTTATAAGTTACATCAAAATATCTTGTGCTAAATCCAGAAATATAATTTGGATAGTTAATTTCTAATCCAGAATCTTTATTTTTAATCTCGAAATCTTCTAATTTAGAATTTCCAATATTTTGAATTGGTATTCTAACTGTAACTTCTTCATCTGCAAAACAATTCACCGATATTGATGAGTCTGGGACATTAATTTTTGAGCCAAGCCCTGTACCTAAGATTTTAATTAGTTTAACATGTGAATAAGGATCGTTTGTAGAAATAGTAAGATAATTTGCTTTATATCCTATTGAATCAGGGTCAAAACTAATTGATATGGATTTTTCTCCGTTTGGGGTAATATTAAATGAAGTTGTATCTGTTGAAAATACTCCATCACTTAATGGAGCGATATCAACTGATAGATTAATATTACCTTTATTTTTTATCGTTAGGGTTTTGGTTTTCTCTCCTTTATCCACTTTCTTTTCTCCAAATGATAAAGAGCTATCTACTTCTAGCTCAGGTCCCAACCCTAAACCTTCTGTTTTCACAACCGCAACTCTATCTGGAGCATTAGTTGAGAATTTGATATATCCAGAATATGTTTTATGAGTTTTAGGTTTGAAAGTAACAGTGGTTGAGTTAATTCCACCGTTTTTGGCAACAATGATGCTAGTTTTATCTAATTCTAAAAATTCTGAACATTTGATTAAAGTTACATTCAAAAACATGCTCCCTGTATTGTTAAAAATTAATTCATAGCTACTGCCTTGAGATTCAACTAAAGTATCCACAAAGGTAATATTTGGGCTAAATACAGGAATAGGAAAGTATCCAGTACCGTTTGCCGTAACATTAAATATAGGGTTTGCAGGATCATCTGTTATAAAAGTCATATTTTCACTCCAATCTCCATCTGGGATAAAGTGAGTTACATTAAAATCATAATAGTCATTTGGTGCAATTGTATCATTTATTTCATCAGGTATTGGTATATCATTATTGGCAACGGATAAATTTTCATTTGTTGAATTTGTCCAATTTACCCAAAGAGGTCTAGTTCCTAGATTTTCAACAGTAAAATTAGTCCAGTTCCATACATCATAGTTCATACCACCAAAGTCTATGTTTCTCTCATACGCTAGGACTGGTGAGTGTCCAAAACCATCTGTACTTATATTTTGAATTGGGTTGTATGGATCATTTGTTTCAAATTCAACTAATCCTTCAAAATCTCCAAAATAGTCAGGTAGAAATATAAAAGTCAAGTTCTTTTTAGATTCATTTTCAATTACAATATTATCATTGATATTAATTGGACTACCAGATTCATTAGTTATTTCTAACCAATAAGGTTTTTGGGTTAGATTAAAAGAGAGATTAATATTTCCTAAATTTTGAATTGTAACATCTGTATCATTGTTGCAAGTATCGTTCCATATATTAGTATATCCTAATACATTATTTTCCATATTTAATTTTTTAGTGGATATATTAATCTCAGAGGCCAATCCCACGCCTATTAAATTAATTTTTGCATTTTTCTCAGTTGGATCATTATTTATTATCTTCAGAGGTGCATTATAGTCAATGTGATCAATTGGATTAAAGTTTACAGATATTGTTTTTTTCTTCATAGGATCTAGAGTAATATCTTCTTCAGATATATTGTAAACTGTAGAATTAGGTAGAACAAAATGAGCATGGAGGGGATAATTTCCAGTATTTATTACTTCAAAGGATTGAGTATCGTTAGAAGGTATATATAATTTACCAAAATCTAAATTATCTGCTGATAGATGTAGTTCAGAAGAGTAGACATCTACTTCAATTTTAATTGACTTATTAATATTGTTAACATCATTTGTTGTGAAATTAAAGTAACCTGATAATTTTCCATATTTATCTGGGTTAACTTCTACCCTAACATATTTCTCTTCACCTGGCATAACATTAAATTCAACATCTCCGTATAAATTAAGCCAAGAAGGTAGATTAGTATCTGTTAGATCAACGTTTAATTTTTCATTTCCATTGTTTGCAATCGGGATTAAAAAGTCAATAGTTTGGTTGAAAAACATGTCTCCTAAATCTATTTCATCGCCTGTTACAATTAAATCACTTTTTATTCCAAAACCTGAGACATCAATATACATTATAGAATTTAGAGGATCATTGGTCTCAAATAAAATTAAATCTTCATAATAGTCTGCTTCAGTAGGTATAAAAGTTACCTCTATTGTTTTTTGATGATCTGAGCTTATTGTGAAATTTTGCTCACTTAAAGATATATATTCAGGTAGAGATAGAGTAGTAATATCTAAATCAGTACTTCCTTCGTTTTTAATTTGGAGATCATAACTAGCATTTGAGCTAACATTAACATCTCCAAAATAAAAAGATTGATCAGATAATGTTGCTTTTGGAGCGATTCCGTCTCCTCTCATAACCAAATTAATTTTTGGCCTATCTGGGTCATTGCTATATATTTTAAGTGATCCTGTGTAGTCTGTACCTCTTTGTGGATTGAAATAAACATTAAATGAATGAAGTCCACCTGGCCATACATTAAAATAATCTTCACTTAAATTTAGCCAACTGTATTCATTTTCTATATTTACTGATAAAAATGAGCCGCCTTTATTTTTAACTACAATATTTACATACTTATTAATTGAATTATTACCTAAAGAAATTACTTCAGTGTCTCCAAAATCATGGAAAGTTGAAGATATTTCTATATCTGGAGAGTTTGATGAAACTGTAGTGTAGAGTTCTTCTTTGTTAATATTACCATATATATCTTTTGCATAAATAGTGACAGACAAGTATGAGATATCAGGAATTTTTGTACTATAATATTTATTACTACTTTTTAGTGTATATATTCTAGTTTGGGATGTGTTTTTAGTTTCTACCCATACGCTATCGACTTTTGAATCATCTTCTACTTCTGTTAATATGTGTATATTTTCTTCTTCAGATGTTAATTTTACATCTATAAATTCAGGTGCATTTGATTCTTGATCTTCTGCTTGTGTAAAGTTTAAATCAGGTCTAAAAATATTAACAAAAACAGTTAAGAACATAATACTAATCAAAGTCATTGCTTTAAATTGTTTGTTTCGTTTGGCCTTATTTTTCTTTTTTTCTCTGATTTTTTTCCATTCGTTTTCAAAAATGTCTGGTTTTGTTAAGTTTTCCATGTAACTCCCATTGTAGCCTCAACTATATAAATCTGTGTGGTACTATGGCGTGTATTACATCAATTTTGAACGTAAAGTTGTAAATAAGTTGTATTACATGTAAAATATTTGTCAAAAAAACAGTTTCTATCCTAATTTAACTTCTAATTTTCCCACATAAACCTTCTAATATTTTTTTTACATTATTTTCATGTGTCTTTATATCTTCATTTAGAAATTCTACTCTTATAGTTATACTCTTTTTATCTTTTGGTATATTTGAGCCTGAAAATACATCAATTACTTTTGAATTTAATATGTTTTTGTCCTCTCTCTCAATTAACTCAGCTAGTATATTTTCATCTAAATTTTTATCAAAGACATATGAAAAATCTCTATATACTGTTTTTTTAATCTCTTTTTTAACTCGATCAGTCTCTTTTTCATCTAAAATAGATACATTTGATATCTTTACCTTTATTTTTTTGTTATGATCTTGTTTTAATATTACATAATCTTTTTGGAT
The DNA here is from genome assembly GCA_964415445.1 of uncultured archaeon. Classification (GTDB taxonomy): domain Archaea; phylum CAYQAE01; class CAYQAE01; order CAYQAE01; family CAYQAE01; genus CAYQAE01. Next base: position 15,050 of record CAYQAE010000030.1, read on the forward strand.
ATCTTCGACTTTTCCAAAATGAATATTGTCAGTGTATCTATGTTTTAGAGCTATCTCTTTTCCAATTGATTCTTTTAGATGTTTTAATTCTCGATTTAGAACTTCTATTGCTTTGTCACTTTTTTCTAATGCAGAATTTACATCATCAAAATGCTTTCCAGCTTCAGACATTATCCTTTCAAATTTTTGATGATCTTTCTCTTTCACTGCTTTATTTAATTCTTTTGCATTTTTTAGGAAATTTTCATGAGTGTTGTGAGCGTAAGGATTAAACATTTGAATATCTGCATATAGTTTTGGATTTTGACCTATAATTCTTCCAACTAAATCTAACATTAGCTCATAAATTGGAGATGAGAAGTTTCTGGATTCTTTAATATCTAAATTCATATCTTTCAAAGTAGCTCCAATACTGATATATGCAAAATGAGTTAGACACTGAACTACAGCTAGAGTTTGATCATGAGATTTTATATCAGTTTGTATAACTTTGGTTTTTTGATCTTCTAAAAATTTAAGTACTTTATTTTTCCATCTACCCCCATTAACATCAACAAAGAGTACAACTTGACCCTCTAGGCCCACTACTCGAGGTCCAAACATAGGATGAATTGATATTTTTTTGACATCGTCTTTTACAAATTTATTCATAGCTTCAATTATAGGAGTTTTAACTGAAGTTAAGTCAACCAGTAATGAATCTGGCTTTAAATTAGATCCTATCTCTTTTATAGTTTTTTCAGTTATCTCAATTGGTACAGATATAATTGTTATATCCGCTTCTTTTGTGGCTTCAATATTATCCTTTTTATACTCTACATTGAATTGTTTTGCTATCTTTTGACCTTTAATCTCGTTTGGTCCTGTGATTGTAACTTTTAATTTAGAATTAAGTAGACTTTTTTCTTCTAAAAAGTTAAGTAACCAGATGCCCATAGCACCGTAGCCACCAACAATAGTAAGTGAATACTTCATTGTTTTTTATTTATAAAAAAAGCGTTTTAAGATCTATCTATTTTTTGAAAGAATTTAAACACATATATTACAAAGTATATATAAGAGAAATAAATGAATATTTTCTTGAATCTATTTATGCTCTTTTCAAAAATCTTAAATCTACTCAAGAAGTATTCCATGAGTTAATTGATAAATACGGAAGAGAGAGAATAAAGAAATAAGATTATTTTTCTTTAAAATAGCATTTAATTTATCTAAAATCTTGGACATATTTTTAGAACTTAAAACAGGAGACCTTTAAGTTTTGATTTCATTTTAGCAATTATCTGTGATACTGTCTCTTTTTTTCATCTTTTTTAGCTAATGCCTATAAATTTAGTCCAAATGAGCTTAGACCTACTCTGTAGTCTTTAGTTAGTATATTCATAATTTTTTGTTGGTATTATTTACTTTTAATTTTTTTAGAACCACCTGTTTCTGAAAATCTTTTAACTAAAGTGTTTTTGTGCAAGAGATACATCAGGATATAGAATATAATAATCCAAACAACCATTCCTAATAGACACAAACCCCATGAAAGAACAGTTTTTTCATTTACGCAATTTCGCAAAAGTTCGGTTAAAAAGGTAACAGGCGATAAAAAATAGAAAATCGCAACATGATGTGGGACTTCAATTAAGGGGATAAATACCCCTCCAATAAATATTAATGGAAACTTAACGAGATTTATAAGAACCATAATATCTGAAGTTTGATCGGTGGGCTTGGCTGAAATTAAAACGCCTATGATTGAGCCCAAGATAGCCATTAACGCAATCCCTACGAAGATGATAATTATTGAAAATAGAGAAACAATATGAGACAGAACTGGTATTAAAAAAATAATCGCAATGATGGTGGTAATTACGAAAGAATATAGTGTAGATGCCGCTATTATACCTAGTAAAATTTCATTTAATGATACAGGGGCGCCCAATAATCTTTCTAGTGATTTTTCACGTGTCTCTATAGGAAACACAACTGGACTTATCGCAGTAGCTGTGAAAAATGATGTCATAGAAACAATGCCTATAAAAATTTGAGTTGAAGTAAGATCTCTTCCGAGAATCCATGCCAACAACATGAAAAAGGGAAACATTAATCCAAATATTAAGACAGGTCCTTTTTTAATATAAAGTGTAATATTTTTTTTAGTTATCATCCAAATGTTTGTTAATATATCTGAATTCATGCTTGTACACCCCTTTCTTTGATGTTAGAATCGGATTTTACTAAATGAATGAAAACTTCTTCCAAGCTAGTTTCTTTTAGATTGAAATTTAAAAGTGAAAGATCATGTTTTTTTACAAAATTATTGAGTTTTGATATATCTTCTAAAGGCATAGCACTAATAATAGTAATCTTATTTTTTACTTCACTTATAGTTTTAAATAAAGAATTTAATTCATCCTTGAGTTTTTTTGAAAGACCACCGGCTACACTAAATACTATTCTTGATGTAGGTCTAAAATTTTTCCGTAAATCATTTGGATTTTCATCGGCAATAATTTTACCATGATTCATTATTAAGATACGATCACAAATTTGTTCTGCTTCTTGCATATTATGAGTAGTAATTAAAATTGTTTTTCCTTCTTTTTTAAGCCTTAGAATCTGCTTACGGACAATAGATACAGAAAACGGATCTAACCCACTAGTTGGTTCATCTAAAATCAAGATAGGGGGCTCATGTAAAAGCGCAAGACACAAATTTACACGTTGTTTTAGACCCTTAGAGAGACTTTTCATTATTGCATGTTTTTTATCAGTGAGTTCAAATCGATCTAATAATAAATTCACTCGTTCTTTTATTTTGTCTTTGGATAATCCATATATAGTCCCTGAAAAAATAAAATTCTGCCAAACAGTGTAACCAGAGTATGCATTGCTAATTTCTGGAACAATTCCAAAATTTTTTTTCAATTCTTTTGGATATAAGGATAGATCTTTGGATAGTATCTTCACTTTGGAATTATTTATTAATTCAAAAATACCTGTAATTAATCGAATGGTAGTAGTTTTCCCTGCACCATTTGGACCTAAAATTCCCACAATTTCGCCTTTGCGAATTTTAAATGATATACCATCCACTGCAATAAAATCTCCGAACCTTTTTTTCAAATTAAATGTTTCTATGGCATTTGCGGCGTTCATTCTTTAATTACCTCATTTTCTTTATGTGATTGCAGAACTTCCTTTTCATGATAGTTATGGTTTGGCTTCAGATCATTTTTCCATATTTAGTAAATCAATTACAATTTTTTTTGTTTTTAGCTTCCAAACTTTTTCAGGTGCACCACTTCTTTCTATATACTTTGCAGTTTCTATAATATTTGCACTTTTAAGTTCAGATAGATGATAATATAATCCTGATTTAGTTAATTCTTCTCCTTTTTTAGCCAAATAATCGTGAATTTCATTTGAGCTTCTGTTACCTTCTCCGATAAATTCAATTATTAACCAACGAGTAGGAAATCGGAGTGCTCTCACAAAATTACGAAGACAAAGCCATCTTGGATGATATTTGTCAGGAGGTTCACATGGGGATATTTCACACATATAATCCACCAAGATATTATAGTAAATTACTATAATACTATTGTAACTTACACTAATAAATGTTTTGGTTATCTAAAAAACCACCTGTAATGAGGTATCAACTCTCATAAAATAAATGGTTTTGAAAATTAACAGCAAATTCAATTCTTTTTATATAAGATACATTCTACTGGACATACTTTTTGGCACTTTCCACATCCGATACATTTTTGTTCATCAATTTTTATTACAAATTTTGAAGGTTTTGAAGTTATGCTAAGGATAGTTCCAAACGGACATAAGTGTTTGTGAAAAAGTTCTTCATCAAATATTACCAAAAAAGCCACACCTATAATTGTAATTATAAATATAACTGGTAATTTGATATTGAGCACATTAAAGATAATCATAGAACCTAAAAAAATAAATACTACTGAATATCTAAGTATTTTAGATTTTAATAGATTGGGTGTTTTTAAACCACCCAAAGAAAGTTTATTTTTCAACCATCTAATGGGTCTTGATAAAGTATACATCGGACATATCCAGCCGCAGTAAAGTCTTCCTAATCCTAAAGATAGGATAATACCTAAAATGAAAACTACTATCCATAATTGAAGCTTGTTGAGATACAAGAGTAGACCAAATAAGGATAAAAAGATTATTTGGCTTATTGATCTAAAGTATTTTTTTGACATTGTTTATTCCACTCTTTTAAAAGATTAAAAATATTTTTATCTACTTAATTAGCAATATTCAAGGTATTTCAATTTTATTTTAGTTCGGTCAAGCATCCTATCTAAATGAAAGAAATCATATTTTTGTCCATGGCCTAAAATGTAATTACTTTATCATACTCTTTTATTAGATCATAAAGATATTTCATAGTGGATAGCTGACACATTTCTGATCTTTCGAAGTGATAACTGATATATGTTACCAGAACTCTGATTAAATTGGATTTACATTTTTAGGATCTGAATCCCCATCAAACTAACGCCACTTTCTGTCTTCATCGATAATGTTGCTGGCTCAGTAATAAGACACTGCCCTTTTTTGATAAAAACTTTTTCTAAATTAACGTTTACTTCTGCTTCTCCTTTTAAAACATAAAACATTACATATGATGCCATTTCACAAGTTGGCATTTCTCCATCGGCTGGAAGTTTAATAAATCTGGCCTTAAATTCCTTGGCTTTGTAAAAAACATTCTTGTTTTTTTCCATTTTAGTTAAATCAAATACTTGGATCTCTTTCACCTCCTATAATTGTGTTTTTTGAGTTATTACTCCATTCCATTAACTTTTCAATAATGAACCCCCACAATTATGACGAAAATAATTGTCAAAACAATTGCAATAAGAAATACTCCACCAAACTTACCTCACCTACAATTTTAGAAATATCACTTGGCGGTGCTCTCACAAAATTACGAAGACAAAGCCATCTTGGATGATATTTGTCAGGAGG
>CAYQAE010000031.1:0-19868 GCA_964415445.1 uncultured archaeon
TTAAAGAAGTTAAGTTAATTTCCAATTTAATATATTAAAACAACTCAATATTTTAAAAAAATGGTTTAATTTCAATATTATTAGAATTAAAATTTGTTTTTAAATATTTTAGCTAATATTTGATGTTTCAAAAATTCTTAAATACTGCCCTTAAATTAAAATATACTATAAGAGTTATTATACTAGATATAGAAAAAAATGACACAAATTATTTGTACAATTGGACCTGCAAGCTCGAAAAAAGAGATTTTAGAGGATATGAAATATGCAGGAATGGATGTAGCTCGGCTTAACTTTTCTCACGGAAATCACCGGTCACATCAAGCATATATTGATACAATTGAAAAAGTAAATACAAAATTAGACAAAAAAATTAAGATACTCCAAGATCTAGAAGGATACCGAATTAGAATTGGTAAATTGAAACAAAAAGAAGGTATACAGCTAAAAAAGAAAGAGAGAATATTTCTCTCAAATGTAGCAGGTGTAGATGAAATTATCCCTTTTGATTATCAAGGATCACTCGATGAGATAGAGCAGGGAAATAAGATCTACATTGATGATGGAAAAATTGAGCTTGAAGTTATACGTACAAAAGAAGAGTTTATTGAAGCTGAAGTGACAATCCCTGGACGTCTGATGAGTAACAAAGGAGTAAATATACCAAAAGCCACATTCAAAATTAAAGGCATAAAAGAAAAAGACAGAAACGATATTAAATTTGGAATAGAAAATAATGTTGATTTCATTGCCCAATCCTTTGTTAGAACAAAAGATGATATTTTAAATTTACGAAAAATAATAGGAAATAACAGTAAATGTAGTGTAATTGCAAAAATTGAATGCAAAGAAGGAATAAAAAACATTGATGAAATTATAGATGTATCTGATGGTATAATGATTGCACGGGGAGATATGGGAGTATCAATTCCAATTTATCAAGTACCGATAGTCCAAAAAATGATTATCAAAAAATGTAACAAAGAGAATAAATTTGTAATAACTGCCACCCAAATGTTAGATAGTATGACCTTCTATCATAAACCAACACGTGCTGAAGTATCAGATGTATCAAATGCAGTAATTGATGGCACAGATTTTGTAATGTTATCTGGTGAGACTGCAGTAGGAAAATATCCTAAAGAGACAGTTGCGATGATGCAAAAAATTATAGATTATACTAAAAATAATGTATCCACCTTAGTGTGATAAACTCTCATCTATATTTTTATAGGATATATGTTGGTTTTTTATTTTCTCAATGCTCCAATACCAATCATAGCTATTAAAGCTGCCAATATATAAAAACCATAGTCATCTATAAAATTATCATCAGATAAATCTCCTCTAAGATCATCTATAGTATTATTTAAATTCTCTAAATTCTCTTCTAATTCTGCGGTTTTATTTGTTGCAGTAATAGATCTTATTACTTCATTATTATTCTCATTAGATTCTGATATTAAATTATTAGAATCTATTTTTACCTTAACTTCAGTTGTGCCTAGTGGAATAGTCCAATTAATTGAAGCTGCAACGTAATTTGTATTTGTAAAATCAACATAAGTTGAATTTATCTCAACATCATCTGCATAGAAAGTTACTTTGACATTATTAATTTGATTTCCTTTTTCTTTGTGAATATTTGCAGTTATAACTATATTGTCATCTGCTTGTGGGTTTGTATTTGAAAATAATACATCTGTTACTTGTAAATAAAGATCATTTTGTGAGCATTTGTAGACATAAATATGATTATCTTTATTTCCTGCTATAATATCATCAATGCCATCATTATCTATATCATCAGAGACAACATGGCGAACATGACCTGAATAGTCAATATCCCAAATTAAAGATCCTTCTAAACTAAAAACAAATAAAGAATATGGAAAACCACCTGTCCCAACAATTATTTCTTTTTTTTCATCACCACATATATCATCTGTGTCAACTGTGTAGTAATTTCCATTAAGAGAATAATTCCAAATTAAAATACCACTAGATGCAAATACAAAAACATTGCCTAATCCAGAAAAATCGTGAGATACTGCAATTACTTCATTTACACCATCATTGTCTAAATCATCAATTTGTGTAAAACCTCTAGAAAAATAATTTGATGTACGGTATTGTGCAATATATTTCCACAATAAAGTTCCATCAGATTTTATTGCATATGTTGTATTATTAGTATAGGATCCAGAAACTATATCTTCCAAACCATCTCCATCTAAATCACCAACAGATATAGAATCATATTGATTATTGCCAATCGAAAAGTTCCATATTTGTGTTCCAATGCTATTTAATAAATATATATAATCATCATTCGACCCCAATACAATCTCTTTACTACCATCACCATTATAATCAATTATTTCAAGATCCCAAACGTTATCACCCGTTTCATAACTCCATACAAAGTTACCATTATGAGATAAAACAGTAATATTATTATTATCAGAGCTAAATAATATCTCTATATCCCCATCATTATCAATATCAGCACATGTTATATCGTTTATATCCTCACCTACACCTGCCTCATATTTCCAAATGAGTTGACCATTATTCCTTAATGCATATACTGTTCCATTAATATTTCCAGCTAAAACTTCAATTGAATTATCATTATTTATATCACAACAACAAACAATCCAAACATCATCAGATGTAGTATAATTCCATAATAAACTTCCGTCAGAGTTTATAGCTGTAATATTTTTATCATCTGTGCCCATAATAACATCATTTATTCCATCATTATCTAGATCAGCTATAGAAACACATCTTACATCATCATTTGCAGAATAGTTCCATAATTCATAAGGATATGCATTTACATTAATTATAGATAACAAAAAAACCAAAATAGACAAATATCTCTTCATTATAAGCACCATAAAATTAACGTAATGTTGTATAATAACCAAACTTTTTTATACATTTAAATTTCATTGTTCTTTTTAGCTATTCTCTTCTTCTGTGCTTTTATTTTCTAAATTTTCTAGCCAACAGTCCAGCAGGGCCTAAAATCAGACCAATTAATACAGTTGGGCCACAAATTCCTAAAAATCCGCCGCCATCTGATGAATCATCTTCTTCAATATCTAGATAAAGAGGAAATGAAATTTCATTATCATTATAATCTGTCTCTAAAGTAGAATTATCAGCATTGACTATAATAATTAGATTAATATTACCTTTAGAAAATCCTATATCTTTTAAATCTTGAATTAACTTACTATCTACTTCAAAAGTATAAACATTCTCTATTTCATATTCTAATATATCAACTAAAGTTGATCCGATATAATACTTTAGATTATCAGACTGAAAATAGAAACTTACATTTATGTCTGATAATGATACCTCAGAGTATGAGGAAATAGCCGTAGTTACTGTAAATGGAACACCCTCTACAACCTCTACATTTACACTTACTATGCGAATACGTAAATTATTATTCACAATTGTAATAGTTCTATTTTTTGTTACATTAACGTTTCCAAAGACATCTCTTAATTCATAGTGATAAATAATTGTACCGCTTAAAGAAGATATAATATCTCCATATGTATCGTATGGATAAAATCCTGATCGAGAATATAGAGTTTGATTTAGGACTTCTCCGTTTTCTTTATAGATTATGATATTTTGATAGCCAGCCCATGCAACTACGCTATTGTCTGAAATATTTATATCAAAATTAACACTAGTATCATAGATGTATTCTTCAATTGGCGAGACTACTTTATAAGTCGGTGGAGTATTATCAGTTTCGACATTAAAAGCTACAGTTGTAACATTATAATTATTATAAGAATCATTCATATAAATTGTAATTACATTTTCACCTATCTCTGCTGCATAGATTGTTGTATAATAAGGATCTCCACTCATTGTTTGATTAGATCCATTATATTCTAAAACTACTTTAGATACACCACTAGGATCTAAAACATCTAAAGAGACTTTTAATTGAAAATTAAGATAAGTTGTATTTGAAAGGGATAGAATATTCGTATTGTCTCTTTCAACATCTAATATTTTTAAGTTAGAATATGTTGGTGGGGACAAATCTTGGACTGTAAAATTCAATTTTTCTGTTTTATTCCAGTTATTGTAGGTATCATTCATATAAATTGTAAAGTTGTTTATACCTTCATCAGATGTAGTTAAAGAATATTCATAAATATCTATGCTACTATTTTCCATAGTATAGTTTATACCATCTAATTCAATTAATACTGTATCCACTTGGATATCATCTGTTACATTTATTGTAATTGTATGTTCATCATTGTAATTAACGTATTGATTGCTTCCCGTTATATTTCTGTAGATAGGTGGTGTTACATCAAGATAAGTTACAAAAATCGTACAAAATTCGGTATTACTTATATTATCATATGCTACAATTGTTAAATTGATAGTTTCTCCATATAATACATTCAATGTAGTATTTAAAACATCTTTCGAATAAATTCCTTCTTCAGAGTCGTTTACATAAATAGTATAATTTGCGATACCCCATCCAACATCGAACCCAATCCATGTAAGATTATACACCCCGTCAGGCGCGATCTCGCTTGAGGTAATATTTACAAAAGGATTTGAATTATCAATAAGTGTTGCGTTTTCACTAAGTGATATACCATCTCCAACATAAAAAGGACGATCGATTATTGATACATTTGTTACATATAATGTTGCGTTCTTTAATACATTAATTGTGAGATTAACTTTTGAATTTTTCAACTTTAGATCATTTGTATCTGTAATATTAATATCTCCAAAGACACTGCAGTCATCTAGTGTCATGTTTTGAGTAAATTCTCCAAAAAGAGTGACGTAACTATCTGTAAACTTAAGTCCATCTTGATTTATAGCTTGAACCAAATTTGAATTTTCGATTTGTAGATCTATTTGTGAATCAGATACTTCAAGAACAGACCAACCAGACCCGAATGTGTACTTATAAACAGAGCTGTTATTAATCAATAGTGACACGTTAGAGTTTTCAGTGATATATATATAATTAAAATCTGTTGAAATTGTGCTCTCTTCAATAACTACGGTGGCATTTGAATTGCGAATATATAATCCAGCACCACCTGGATCCATACTATTTAAAGATGTATTTTGTAAAAGAATGTTCACATTATTACTACCTGAGCTATATATAGAATGTGAGCTAAAAGAGGTAATATTTGAATTAATAATTGTAAAGTTAGCTTCAGATACACCAGATAAATAGATAGGTTCATTGCTATATGTACCAGAATGTAAATTAATTAGGCTACTGTTGATTATCTCAACGTTTTGCCCTCCAAAGATTATATCAATCGAAGATTCTGGACCAACTATGATTTCTGTATTTAAAATTTTTAACTCTATAGCATTTCTAAATCCACTACTCCACATATGTTCTGTAAAATTAATAAAACAGCCATCGAAAATCGTTGCATTTGCATTCATAAATCGTGTCAATTTAAATCGAGAATATGTAAACACGTATTTTGAAGCATAATATCTATTAATTCCATGTGCTAGTGTAATATTTGAATTGGTTATATTAACAGTTGATTGAGCAAAAGTCATAGAATAAGAACTTGAGTCTCCCGATGCATAAAATTCGCTATCAATTATTGAAATATTATGTATTAGAGTAGATAATAAACCAGAAGTACCTGTAGTTAGGGCATTTACATATACTTTTGAAGATTGTATTTTTAGATCAGCATAATTATTAATCCCAATATTTTCAGAACAATTTAGAGTACTATTCTCTATCATTGTTTCGTTATTATAAATATTAATTGCCCCGGTAACTGTAAGAATAGAATCACTAAGATTGAGTACACCATAAATATTCAAATTTCCATTAATTGTAATATTACTTCCATTGACAATAGACCACGTATCTTCACTATCTACTACAACATTGCTGCCGTAGACCCCTTCATCTGAGTTGTTTATAATTATCTCAGCATTAACATCATCTAATACTACAAATAAACATACAAAAAAAAGAACAAAAACAAATTTTTTCATTATACTCTCCCACCTCTATTTAAAACTAAAATATTATTTTCACATGAATTTAGATAACTATAAGTCAAATTAAATCACCTTTTGGATAATTAACATACAATATAATCCTTTATAAGGCATCCCAAAATTTAATGTATTAAACTGAAATCAATAAAAACAACCAACAAGGTATGTATTGTATCTTTTTTCCATCTATTTTTTCCACTTTAAACAAATCCTTAGTAATAACAACTCCTCTATCAATTTTAAATTTGTCCATAAAATTAAAGACTCCAGATATATCCTTTTTAGTTATTTTAGACTTATATTTTACTTCCAAAGGAATAATTTTTTTCCCTGATTGTAGTATGATATCCACTTCTTTTTTCTGTCTATTGTGCCAATAAAAAAGATCAAAATAATCTAATCTCCTACAATAATTAAAAATAATTGTCTCAATTTTCAATCCTTCTTTTAAATTCTCTAAGTTTGCAAAAGCATGATCTGATAGATAAATTTTTACGTTCTTTTCCATACTTTTGATTTTGCTAAAAGAAAAAAATTGACTTTTTGCAATCAAAAAAGAGCTAAGAAGATACCCAAGATACGTCTTAATTGTTTCAAACTTTGTATTTAGTGAATTTGCAAGTTTTGTATAATTAACAATATTTCCTGATTCTTTCATAATTGAGTAAAATAATCCTTCCAATACATCCATTCTATTTAGAGTTAAAATATTAACTAAATCCCTATAAAAGGTAAGATCAATCATTGTTTTTAATTTTGTCTTTATTTGATGACCCACAAATTCATATAACTCTGGAAAACCACCTAAAAGAAGATATTTATTGAAATAAATCATAATTTTATCTGAATTTAGAGGAAATGTAATATCATCTAAACTAATCTTTTCAACATCCAATTTATTATATTTTAAGAACTCTCTAAAAGAAAAAGTATGTAATTGAATTATATTTATTCTCCCTACAAGACTTTCTCCGCTACCTTTTAGTATATTCATAGAAGATGATCCAGAAATAGCAAATTTAATCTTATATTCTTTATCATAGATGGATTTAATTTCTTCGCCCCAATCTTGTATTTTTTGAATTTCATCAAAAAAAATGAAAACTTTGTTTTTTAGCTCTCTTGGGATTATTTTTAGTATTTGCTGAAAATATAGATTAACTACTTTTTTTATAATTGTTTCTTCTTTTTTCATAGCATCAAAAGAAAAATAGAGAATATTTTTTGGATTAATTCCTCTCTCTAATAAATTAGCTATAGTCTGCTTTATAAGAGTTGATTTTCCGACTCTTCTAAGCCCTATAATACCAGATATCTGATCAGTATTAATTTCATCAATCCAATCATTATATATATCCCTTTCAATTAAATTTTGTTTAAGTTTAATTGATTTTTCTCTCCACCATGGATTTTGTTCATTCATCTCTTGTAATAATTCTTGGTTTTCCATAAATAATATATTAGACAATAGATGCTTATATACTTTTTGGTTTCACTCCACCAACAGTAGGATTTGTGTGTCAAAATATTCCGGTCACCGGAATATATGTTACATTTTAATATATGTTAAATTAAGCAAATTAACGAACAATTGAATGTAAATCATATGAATTTTAAAAAATAATTTTGCAAATGGTTTAATTTGTAAATATCCTCTAAATATCATTGATACTGAATTTAAATATATTATTTTCCTGAAAGTCTTCTAAAAAGCTTGTATTGAACCTATTTTTAATTATAATCCAATTAATCCTATTTTTCTATCTACAAACTTAAACATCACATACTTACAAGTATGATACTTTAGAGTATGCTAAATTAGATTAAGTCTATTTTTCCTCTTTCTCTACTTCGACTTTTTCATATTTTTCTTCTTCAATTTCCATTGGTTCTTTTTTATCTTCACTTTCTTCTGTTCTTCCTATCATAGATGCCATCAATAGAATAACTACAAAAACTGCTATAATCATAAAAACTAACCATAAATTTCTGCCACTGTCTTCATCACCAGAGTCTGTCGCACCAACTGCATAATATGAAAAATGATCTAGCTCTGCTGTTATTTTATTATTATCTTTATCTATTTGTGTATCAATTTCTACCCAATTTTCTCCGTCCCAATAGTAAAAAGTAAGATCATCTTCTGAAATTCCAAGTGCATCTAGCTGTGAATCAGTATAAGTCCAAGTTATAGTAATATTTGTGACATTTACATCACTAACTATATCTAAATATATAATCCCGTTTGTTGCGTTTACATTCATAGGAGTAGTATTTTTAGCTTCAAGAGTGATTGAGCCGGATAAATTTGAATTGAAAGAAATTGAAATATTTTCATCTGAAAAATTAATTGTATTAAATCCCACATTAATATTTGAATCTTGAGACTCCACTTTTGAAAAATAATACATTTTTAAATCAGTATTTCCAAAATTATCTTTCAAAACAACTGTAACATTATTATCTAGAGATAAATTTAGATCAACTGTAGTATCAATTTGATTAGCAAAAAAAGTATTGTATAGATCAGAATTAAGATAAATTATACACCTATCAATCCCCAATCCAATATCTTTTGAATTCCATTGTAAATTAAAAGTAGAATTCTCTTTTTCGGATGTAGTTACATTCAATAGAGGATTAACGTAGTCTAAAATTGATGAATTTTCACTCAACATTAGAATATATGAACCATTAACTAAAATTTCATTTTCAGGAGTATATTCTAAATTAGATAATTCTAAAGTAGAATTTTGATCTAATAAGATAAAATCTGAAATTGAAGAATATTGTAATCTAACAATAGATGTACCATTTATAGTGATATTTCCAGAAGTATCTTCTAAATAGAGTGTAGCATTTGCTGATTCAAAATAGATAATTTCATTTGATGAAGTGATATTTGTTGATGTAATATTTATTGTGGAATTAACTGCTGTAGTATTTACATAAATACCATACTTACATGAGATTTTAGAATTAACTACATATAAATCTGATCCCGCTGTTCTAAAATATATTCCAGAAAAAGTACTTGGTGCAGTAATATTAGAATAAACAATATTTAGTTCAGAATCTTTCAGAACAATACCGTGGCTTGACAAAGAGGTAATGTTATTTTGAATAAATACATTTACAACAGAAATATCCATTTGAAGACCATAAAGACCCCCAACTATAGTATTATTTGTGAATATGTTTTTAGATGATGAAAAGATATATACACCTTGACTTGCAGGTCCACCTATAATTTTATTTGAATCAAAAGTGTTATTATCGCCATTAGAGCAATAAATACCTTGACTTCCCTTACTAGTAATGTTATTGAAATAAAAAACATTATTGTTCCCTTTTAATCCAAAAGAGATACCTACAGTATCTGCAGTTATATTATTTTCATAAAAATTATTCTCCTCTGAATCTTCAATTAATATGCCATTATCTCCTGAAGTGATATTATTTTGTGTAAAATAACTAAATTTAACACTAAATTCTAAATGAACAGCATGACTATTACTACTTATAATTGTATTTTTTGAAAAATTATTGTAAGATAAATCCTTATATAAATAAACTGCTTCCACATTATGTGATAAAATTATATTTTGAATTATAATATTACTGTTTGATGAATCATAAATAAAAAATGCTGATTCAACACCACCATCCCCTGATGCACACTCTATTTTATTTAGTATGTAAATATTATTATTACTTTTAAATAGATATACTCCAAAATCAGCTCCACAAATATCATTATCTGTAAAATTATTGAAATCACTGTTTTCAATATAGACTCCACGCGCGGCAAAACCTGTAGCAGAAATATTATTTTTATAAAACAAATTTGAATTAGAACTTCCTCTTATTTGACTTCCGTGGCCCCCTGAAATAATATTATTATATGAAAAATTGTTATCTGATGACTGACTTAAATAAATTCCATTTTCATTTATGCTAGTAATATTATTCCCATATATTGTATTATTATTAGATCCAATTTGGATGTGGATACCATTATTTCCTGAAAAGATTATATTGTTAATAAACTCATTATTACTTGCTCCAGCAGAAAGCAATATACCTTGACTACCGCTTGAGGAGAAAGAACCTTTATCAGCATTTATTATATTTCCTTCAATAGTATTATAATAACTAGAAGTCAATAAATAAATACCCTGACTTTCTAAACTAGTAATATTATTTAAATAAATTGTATTACTTTCGCAATACCTTAAATGCATAGCTCGGCTTGAAAAAGAAGTAATATTATTTCTTGTGAAATTATTATTATCACAATAATACATCAATACACCATAAGCATTATCTGATGCTGTTGCAGTTATTATATTTTCAGTAAAAAAATTATTATCAGAATTATATAAATAAAAACCATAATACTTACCAGTTATATTCAATCCATTGATATTAACATTATCTACTTCTGTAATATTAATACCTATGTTATCTGAAACAACTTTTGGTATGTCATTATTAAGTGAAATTATGTTAACAGAACGATCTACAACAATTCCAGAATATGGATGACTAGTATTACCTAAAACATACAAATTATTTCCAAAATCAGTATCATCTATAGCAAGTTGAATTGCATAAACTGTTCCTGTATAATCATATGTCCCGTTTGTTACGTTCCACCCTCCATCATTAATTAAATAAACTTCTTTTGTAGAATTTAAATATAGTAAAGTACTATTTGAATTAGTATAATGATGGGAAGAAGAAACATTATACAAAATATTTGATGTAAAATTATTTCTATTTGTACCGTTTGTCCAATATTCTAAAAATTCAAATCTTATAAATCCATCATTGTTAGTATATCCTGAAGCAAAAGTAGAACTAGTAGAATCATTTGTTACATTTACAAACATATTATTTAGCCCAAAATTAAGACTATCAAATACATAAACATCTAAATACCATGAAAAATTTATACCTCCGGTATTTGCAAACTCTGTAGTTAAAAAATTACAATCCACCAATGAGTTATTATTTACTGAATTCACAGAAACATCTTTATCAGCTCCTGAGATATTGCAAGAAATAAATATGTTATTTGAACTTGAACCTGATATAGATGTAGCATTCCTTGTTAGACTTGTAATATTATTTCTAAGAAATGAATTTTGATCCGCATTATTTAATCCAACACCAACGTCATCGCCAATAATTGAATTATCTGTAAAATTATTATTATTTGAATCCGTCTCTAAACTAATTCCCTTAAAACCACTAGATATATTATTACCAACAAAAAGATTGTTTATGGAATTTAAACCAGAGAAACCTATAAGAATCCCAAAACCCGTGGAAGCAATATTATTTCCAATAAAAGTATTATTTTGACTGCCGTATATAGATAAACCATATATATTTGTACCTAAAAAAGAAGAGATTATATTATAATTAAAAGTACTATTAGAATTTAAATTCAAATCAACAACAGGAGACTCAGAAGATGCAAAAATATTTCCACTAAAATTATTAAATTTTGAATTTTCACAATATAAAGCTGTATTTCCTTGACTTGTAATATTCAATCCACTTATATTAACATAATCTACTCCTGTAATATTAATACCAATACCCATTGAAACTATTTTTGGTTTAGTAGAATTATATGCAACTAAATTTACAGATTTATTCACAGTCACATTTTCATAATAAATAATATCTGCAGAAATATTAATTGTATCTCCATCGTTAGCTTCATTTATAGCTTGTTGTATAGATTTAGTATCATTTGCATAAATTGTTGCAGCTTTTGAATAAGTTAAACAAAATAAAACACATAAACTCAAAATTAAGATCAATTTAATAAATTTATTTGAATTAGAACAATTTTTTGAAAAATTCAGATTAAAATAAGACATCTTTAGATCACTAAATCTATGTGAAAATATTATCCCTTAATAAAATATTCGATAATTATACAAACATATCTATATCACTGTAATCAAAAGAATCAATGAAAATATCCCTGCAAAATCACATACTGTAGTTATCACAGGTATCACGGTGTTATCTGGATCTAATCCATGTTTAAAAGATAAAAATGCCACAGTTGTAGATACAAATATTATAATTATTGAAAATAAAATACTCAAAATTAAAGAAATTAATAATACATCAAAAAAGGCTATTTTTTCAATATTAAATAAAATACAAAAATAATAAGAAAATAAACCCAATGTAAAGAAAGAAACTACACTTAAGAGAGATAATAGTACAATATCATACTGTAATTGCTTATATTTTCCTAATTTAGGTTCAATTGTACCTATATGAAGTGCAGAATTAATTCGGGATGAAAAAATACTCCCCAAATTACCTGCAACTGCCCCAACTGGAGGAATTAATACCAAAAAGTAAGGTTTAGCTAGGAGATCCTCAATTACATGATACAAAGCACTACCTGAGATAGTACTAACTACAGCACTAAAGATAAGTATAGGCAAACTTTCAATTACAATTTTTTTGAAGTTATAGAGTACCATGTTATGCACCCAACACCAAATTTGCTGTAATAAATATAAATATTATAGTTATTAAATCTCCAACTGTAGCTAGAGAAGGACCTAAGACATCATCAGGGTCAATTCCACGATTTGAAGAATAAATACTCAAAAATATACCAAAAAAACTCAAAATAAAACTTGCACATGTCCCTGAAATTAAAACAATTATTAAAAGCTTAAAATAAACCGATACAAAATTAACAGAGTCATTTAGAAGATAAGCAGAAGTAGTCGCCAAAAAAGAGAGAAAAAAAGTAATAACTACAGTTAAAAATAAAGTAGAATAAATATTGACCTTAAATTCATCTGTTAGCTTAAATTTTTTTGGAATTAATCCCAAATGCATAGTGGTACCTAATCGTGACCCCATAGCAGAATGAATATTTCCACGCAAAGCCAAAGTTCCAGGTAAAATTATCAAAAGCCCAGGAAGTAGTTCTAGATTATCTTGCATTTTTGAGATGGTAGAACCTACAACTAGCTCTATCAAAATAGAGAAAAGTAACACAACTAAAGAATACTTTATATCTTTTGAAAATGACAAAGAAATCACCTAAGGATAAAAAGATAAATAATTAACGCCGCATTTTTACGCCAATAAATGAACCTATTCCATAAAATATCAAAAATACTATAAACATGTAAAGGAAAGTGTTATTCATCTAAATCCCCAATAATAGAGTTTAAGACTTATTTATAAATTTTTTTATATCGCAAAGTTAATTGAAAAAATTCAAAAATTCAATTAAACATGGTAATAAATACAGTGTAAGATATGAATACATTAATCGTTTGTGAAAAACCTTCAGCTGCAAATAAAATAGCACAAAATATTTCAAAAGGCAAAGTTGAAACTAAAAAAGAAGGTAAAGTTACATATTATAAAATAAAATGGTCAAATAATACTGCATATGTGGTGGCAGCGCTAGGCCATCTTTTTGTCTTAAAAAATTCAGCGCCGATATCAAGATATCCTTTTTTTACCTTTAGCTGGTATCCAGCATACAAAGTTAACAAAAAAGCAAGAAACACCCAACAATTTATTAAGACAATAAATAAATTAGCAAAAAGGTGCCAAGAGTTTATTGGAGCAACTGATTATGACATAGAAGGGTCAGTTATCGGTTATAACGTAATAAAATACTGTGCAGGGGATGAGGCATTAAAAAAATCAAAAAGAGCTAAATTTTCATCTTTAACTAAATCAGAGCTAGCTAATTCATTTCAAAATTTATCATCTACTCTAGATTATGGCCAAATCAATGCAGGACTAACTAGACATGAACTTGATTGGATATGGGGTATGAATGTATCAAAAGCACTATCCAAAGCATATGCATCTGTCAACAAAAGATATGCACCTTTTCCTGCAGGACGAGTTCAATCACCTACCTTAGAGATTCTAACTCAAAGAGAAAAAGAAATTGAAAAATTTGTCCCAAAAAAGTATTACAAAATTAGATTAAAATTTATACACAAAAACAAAGAGTTATTTGCAGAATATTCAAAATCAAAGATATGGGACAGACAAGAAGCTCAAAAAATATATTCTGAATGCAAGGAAGAAGAATTTACAGTTGAAAATATCACCAAGAGAAATACAAAAATTGATCCACCAACTCCTTTTAATTTATCTAATTTACAATCAGAATCATATCGAATTTTTGGATATTCTCCACTTAAAACACAACAAATTGCCCAAGGACTTTATTTATCTGCTTTAATTTCATATCCTCGAACTTCATCCAAAAAATTTCCAAAAATGGATTTTAGAGACTATATTAAATCATTAGCAGAAATAGATGAATACAATAAAGCAGCTAAAATATTGATTGATAAAAATTTATATCTTCCAAGACAAGGAAAAGCATCTGATCCTGCACACCCCTGTATTCACGCCTTAGCTTTAGAAAATGATGGGTTTGGAGCATATTTATCTCTAAAAGGTCAAAATAAGAAATTATATGATCTAGTTATAAGAAGAACATTATCTACTTTTGGAGAGGAAGCAATTAGAGAATTAACATCTATAAAATTAACTCAAAATGGACATAAATTTACACTAAGAGGAAAAAAGATTTTAGAGCGAGGCTGGATGGAGATATATGATAAATATGCACCAGATGAAGAAATTGAACTACCAAAATTAAAAGAAGGAGACACAACTAAAGCCGAAGTTATAATGGAAGAGAAAGAAACTAAACCTCCAAAGAGATATAACGTATCATCTATTGTTAAAAAAATGGAAAAAATAGGAATAGGTACTAAATCTACTAGGGCAGCGATTGTTCAAGGATTAATTCAGAGAAAATACGCAGAAGGTAGAAAAATAAAAGTAACAGATTTAGGAAAAGTAGTAATTGGAGTATTATCTAAGCATATAAAAGAGATAATCTCGCCTGAATTAACTGCATATTTTGAAAAAGAGCTAGATGAAATTAGAGAGAATAAAAAAGAAAAAAAAGAAGTAATTGATGAAGCAAAAATCAAGCTAATCTATTATTTAGATAAATTTAGAGAAAAGGAAAGAGAGATCGGAAAAGAATTATCTAGGGGATTTAAAAAAACAATATCACTTGATAAAAAATTAGGTGATTGTCCAAAATGCTCAGGCGAACTTAGAATAGTAAGAAGTGCAAGAAGTGGGAAAATATTTGCAGGATGCACAAACTACAAAAACAAATCTTGTGATGTCTCCTATCCTCTACCTCAAAGATATAGTTTTAAAACTACACAAGAAGTCTGTGAAGAATGCAAAGCACCGCAGATTAAAATAAAAAGAAGATCAAAAGAGATTATATCATGTATCAATCCAAAATGTCCAAAAAAAGATCAGATAAAATCTAGAAAATGATCGAATTTTTTATCTTTTCCTCTAACAATATCAAAAAATTTATCTTGGACTTTTTTAGTAAGTTTACCTCTTTTTCCTAATCCAATAACTCTTGTATCAATTTCACTGATTGGGGTAACTTCTGCTGCAGTCCCTGTCATAAATATCTCATCTGCAGTATATAACTCTTCTCGAGTAATAGGTCTTCTTTTAACTTCATAACCTAGATCATTTAAAATTGATATCGCAGTAGCCTGAGTGATTCCAAAAAGTGCACCAGCATCAAAAGGTGGAGTTATAACTTCATTGTTTTTGATCAAAAATATATTTTCTCCTGAGCCTTCAGAGATTGTTCCATTATAATTTAACATTATAGCCTCTTCATATCCACAATCTATAGCTTCAAGTTTAGCTAAAACAGAATTAGCATAATTTGCGCATGCCTTAGCCAAAGGTGGCAAAGACCTACCATCAACTCTAAGCCAAGAAGAAACTTTACATTTAATTCCATTTTTAAGTCCATCCTCACCTAAATATGCACCCCAGGGCCAGACTATGATTGCAATATCAATAGGTGCACCTCGAGGATTTAGACCCATTTTGCCATACCCATAATAAGCAATAGGTCGAATATAGCATTCATCAATTTTATTTATTTGAATTAATTCTTTTGTAATCTCAACTAGTTTTTCAGATGAATAATCAATTTTCATTTTATGAATTTTTGCACTATTTATGAGTCTATCATAGTGCTCTTTTGCTCGAAATATTGCCGGACCTCTGTTTGTATTATAGCAACGCATACCTTCAAATATTCCAGTTCCATAATGTAGAGAATGAGTTAAAATATGAATTTTAGCATCGTCCCAATCTATAAATTTACCATTAAACCAGATTTTATCTGTTTTTTCCATCTATTTCACCAAATATATAGGGATAGAGACAACGTATAAAAAGATATTTTTCTAAATTCCAATTAGACTTATAAATGGATCACTCAAATCTAGGAAATATAAAATTACAGGAACCATTAATACCCCCATAGCATGACTTCTTTTAATCCCCAAAAGTGGTGGTAAAATCCCAATACAAAATCCCACAAATAAAATTAAGAGACCAATAAATTGAGTAAATATAAATACCATAAAAATCAAAAATAAAATAATAAAAACATTAATTCCTTTATATGGGAATATTTTGATATATTTTGCTGCAGCTCTGCCAACATAGACATGAATAATTGCTGCAATTGCACAAACATATCCCATAATAGTTACAAGGATAAAAAGATCCAATTTAGTTAATGTTGGCATAATTTGTGATACTGCCAAGATTGCACCATTTCTGGGCTTTCCAATTGTAAATAGAGCAATTAAGCAAAATATAGCATTAGAGGTATTTACAGATGATACTGAAGTTAGGTATTCTCTTTCTGTTGGTTGATCTTTAGATGCAGTTTGTGAAATTAAGGTAGCTTGAGCTGAACCCACACCTGGAAGTAATCCTACCATCATACCAGCAGTTGATCCTGTTACAATTCCTTTTGAAATTTGAGATTTATCTAAGTCGATTTTATTATCTATAATTTGATGTGGTATGTTAATATCATCTTTTAGACTTAAAAAAACAGTACTAATTCCAAATAAGCCTGAAAATACAGGAAACAAAGTTTTATCACTTGCATATGCACTTGAATTTAGAACTAAAATACCAAAAATCCCAGACAATAAAAATATACCTAAACCTAATAATTTCTTCTTATAGTTTGGCTCTTTTATAATTAAGATGAATACTACTGCAATTAAAATATAAGCAATATATGATTCAATTAGAGAATAAATAAGAGGAATAATATAAATTAGGGGCACCAAAAACGAAATTGCAAATACATATGCACCAAAACTTCCAACTGCAGATATCAAAACTACTTCATAACCTCGACCTTCTAGAAGCATTTTGTGTGCAGGCAAAACACTCATAGCAGTATCCTCATTAGGTGCACCTAAGAATGTAGATGGGATAAAATCAACGAAACTGTGAGTAATAGATATTGCAACAATCAGAGCACAATATGTAATATCAGCAATATGAGGTAAATTTGGCCTAAAGGCTAAAACAATCAAAACCAAAGTATTTACATGAATTCCTGGAACTAATCCGGTGAAGGTACCCATTAAGATGCCAATATTGGCTAATAGGAATAATACTATTATTATATTCATTTTAAGATTTTATGAATCAAAAAAGTAAGGATTTTAATTTTTGGTAATCGATACATTTATATAGTATCGTATCGTAACTATAGTATACAATGAAAATTTTAACTTCAAGAATATCTGAAAAATTAATGGATGACATTAATGAAATCAGAAAAAAAGAACATGCAGATAGAGCTGAAATTGTACGTAGATTGCTTAATAAAGCAATAAAAGAGTGGAAGTTAAAAGAAGCTCTTAAAAAAATTTCAAAGGGCAAATGGACCATTAGAAAGGCATCTAGATACTTAGAGATGACATATCATGAAGTATTGGACAAAATGACTCAAAACAATATAGACTCAGGGCCATCTATATCAGATTTGAGGGAAAATATTGATAGTATCTGATTCATCTCCTTTGATTTATTTATCAAAAATTGGTAGACTAAACTTACTCAA
This sequence comes from uncultured archaeon, assembly GCA_964415445.1. Classification (GTDB taxonomy): domain Archaea; phylum CAYQAE01; class CAYQAE01; order CAYQAE01; family CAYQAE01; genus CAYQAE01. Next base: position 18,098 of record CAYQAE010000031.1, read on the forward strand.
AAGAGTATATAATAAAATATTAATACCAAAAGATGTTTATGAAGAAACAGTAATAGAAGCAAAAGGAAAAGCAGGAGTAAGCGAAATAGAAGATGCAATTGAAAAAAAGTGGATAAAAATTAAAAATATTAAAACCTCTTTTGAATATAAAGATGAAGGTATACAAAAGGCAGATGCAAATGTTTTGTCATTGGCAAAAAAATATGAAATACCTTTTATTACAAATGATCGAGCACTTTACAATGTAGCTATATCTCATAGAATAAGAGTGAGATGGTTAACTCTCATTTTAGTTGAAGCTAAAAAAGAAGGTATAATCGATTCAAATGAAGCAGAGCGAATATTAATTGAATTAATTGATTCTGGTTTAAGAATTAACTCAAAAATAGTTTCAGAATTACTTAAACTTATAAAAAAATAAGGAATTAATTTTTGGTTAGAAAAAATTGAAATAAATTAAATATTTTTCAATGATATGTAATCTTATATGGATATAAAAATAACAAACAAAGATGCATATAAAATTGAAATTTTGGGATTTATAATATACATTGTCTTTATTATCTTAGCTATGAATTTTTATGCAGGAGGTACAAAGACAGATAATAACAATCCTGGATATAACTTTTGGTATAATACTTTTAGTGATACAGGTAGAGTAGAGGCGCATAGTGGAGAATCAAATTATATTTCTTTGATATTCTTTTCTATTGCATATAGCACAATTGCTATAGTAATGATACCTTTTTATATCGTATTTCCTAGATTATTTGATAAAGATACACTTGAGAAAAAATTATCTCAAATAGGGCTTTATTTAGGAATAATCTCATCAATTGGATTCTTAAGTGTGATCCCTACACCTGCAGACATCTTATATGGCCCGCACATGCTTTTTGCAATTTTAGCATATGTTACACTTTTTTTTGTAATGTTTTTTTATAGTATAGCGATATATATAAATGGAAAAATGCCTAAGAATATTGTGTATACTTTTATAGTTTTTACAATAATTTTCTTTATGTTTCTAATGATGACTATCCTTTCATTGAGTTTAGATATTCGTAAATTATTAACTATAGGTCAAAAAATAGGTAGGTTTTCTATACTTATTGGATTTTCTGTATTAACTTTTGGGGCTTGGAAATTAGAGAATAAATAACAATTTTTATTTTTAAAAAGATTTAAATAATTCTCATTTATGATTGTATAATATTCTTTAGATGATTTCAATCATCTTTTTTGGTCTATAATAGACTTTTTAGAACTTATTAGTGCTTTTATCACTTTATAAAATCTTTTTATAAGTAAAATAAATCAAAAAAAAAGTGATAAAAAAATATGGGAATTTTTACACCTAAAGAAGGCGTAAATAATGAATGGGTTATCTACTGCAACAATTGTGACAATAGAAAAATAATTAAATTAAACTTAAATTCAAAAAATAGATATAAAGAAGATTTCCAGAAATTTATAAATGATATTTACGATAATTTCGTTTTTTTTCTTGATTCACAGATATCTGTCTATTGTAAAGATTGCGCCGAAGAAAAGAAATCAAAAAGATTTTCAATACTTAGAAAATTATTTATAAAAAAATCTACAAAAAAACTTACTAAAAAGCATCTAAAAAAGATTATAAGGTCTTACATACTCATAGAAAATAATATAAAACTTAAATAACTTTTATTTTTTTATTTATATTTCAACTGGCTATGTAGATAAACAAGTTTTCTTATAGAAATTTATTTAAATATTTTCGACATTAATA
>CAYQAE010000032.1:0-19786 GCA_964415445.1 uncultured archaeon
AACTGTGGACGATGTGGGCTAAGTAATGAACTTGGTGATCTTGCACTCGATCAAGGTGCGAATGTAGATCTCTTAGCTGATTTGGGTGATATTCAATCATTAGAAGTACAGCCTGATGTAGTAGATACAAGTTGTAACTGTGGACGATGTGGGCTAAGTAATGAACTTGGTGATCTTGCACTCGATCAAGATGCCGATGAAAAATTAGTTGTAAATTTATATGAATTAGATTCTTTAGAAATAGAAACAGAATAGCTGCTTTTAATTTTAAGGCAATTGAAAGAGTAAGAATAATGGGAATATAGTTATATTCAGGTGATTTTAATCAAAAAAATATTTAGAAAGAAAATATTAGCATTTAACTCGATTGTCATAAATCTGTTCACAAAAGAGGACTGCACTTCATAAATATAGTTTTTATATATATCAAGAGGGCAGTTTGGTAACTCCCTATTGGGAGTTACCAACGTGGTATTGTTTTAACAAATAACTGTTAAAATTCAAGCGAAAGCACGTTGGTAACAAGAAAAAACCGATGGAGCGAGCTACGTTTTTTGCCTTTTAAAGGACTTATTTCGCAATTTTACAATCTTTCTTATAGACCTCTAAAATTAGATCAGACGACTTTTTTCTAAGATTATAACAAGTATATATCTTTTTCCTATAAAATGAGCTAAAATTCCGCTTTTTTGATGATATTATTTTTTTTGTAATCTTAGGTGAACCAATATTTTTTCGTTTAGGCTTAAATTTTTAGTCTTACCTAAATTTTATAAGCTTAACTTTCACCCATTGATTTGAACTTTCAAGAAAAAAAGTTGGTAATGGCAATGAGTGATGTGAAATTATCGGAAGTAACTGTTGGATCAAGCGTAAAAATCTCATATATAAATGCAAAAGGATATTTGAGATCAAGATTGATGGACATGGGGCTTGTGAAAGGCGAAATCCTTAAAATTATTCGAGTTGCACCTTTAGGAGATCCGATAGATATAGAAGTGAAAGGATACGATCTATCCTTGAGAAAAAAAGAATGTGAAAAAGTAATTGTGCTGGTGGTGAATTAAAATATGTCTGATATCAAAGTAGCAATTGCAGGAAATCCTAATGTAGGTAAAACAACACTATTTAATGCACTGACAGGCTCAAATCAACATATTGGAAATTGGCCAGGAAAAACAGTTGAGAAAAAAGAAGGTTTTTCTAAATTTAAAAATAAAAAAATAAAATTTGTAGATTTACCTGGAACCTACAGTCTTACTGCATACTCTTTTGATGAAGTTGTAGCACGTGATTACATTTTAGATGAAAATCCTGATGTTGTTGTTCATATTGTTGATGCTACAAATCTTGAAAGAAATATGTATTTAACGACTCAATTAATGGAATTAGGGGCAAATATTGTTTTAGCTTTCAATATGTATGATTTAGTTCGTTCAAGAGATATTTATATTGACATTGAAAGAATTTCAAAATCTTTAGGAATTCCAATTGTTCCATTAGTTGCTTCAAAAAAGCAAGGCATCGAAAAATTACTCAAAAAAATAGATGAGGCTTCAAAAAATAAAAATAGTACTAAGAATACTCTTAATTATGGAAAAAATCTTGAAAAAAAAATAAATAAAATACAAAAAACCCTTCAAGGAGTTTCAAAATATCCAAAACGTTGGTTAGCAATTAAAATATTGGAAAATGATGAAAATGCACTAAAGTTTGTTGATAGTTTAGACAATAGAAATGAAATTTTAAATGTGAAAAAATCTATTGTAGATCGAGATACAGAAACTGATTTTCCGGATAAAAGATATGAATTTGTAAGTAGTTTTACGTCAAATTGCATAAAAAAACCAAAAAAGTTAGGTATTTATCGATCTGATATGCTTGATCATGTTGTTACGCATAAATATTTTGGTATTCCTATTTTTTTAGTCATAATGTGGTTAACATTTCAGTTAACATTTACTGTTGCAACTCCACTTATGGATCTTATTGATATGGGTTTTGCAGAACTTGCAACTTATGTTAATAATAATATAAGCCCAGATTGGTTTGCGTCCTTTTTGGGCAACGGTTTAATTGGTGGAGTAGGATTTGTGTTAATATTTCTTCCGAATATATTTATATTATTCTTTGTATTATCTTTATTAGAAGATAGTGGATATTTAGCACGTGTAGCATTTGTAATGGATAGGTTAATGACTTATTTAGGGCTTCATGGCAGATCATTTATACCAATGATGCTTGGATTCGGATGTAACATTCCTGGAATTATGGCAACACGAACAATTAAGAATCGAACTGATCGTATGATTACAATACTATCAGCTCCATTTGTTTCGTGTAGCGCAAGATTGCCTGTATATCTAGTCTTAGCCGGTGCATTTTTTAGTAAACACGCTGCAACGGTAGTTTATCTATTATATATTTTAGGGCTTGTAGTTGCAATAGGTACCGCAAAAATACTAAGAATGACACTCTTTAAGGGTGAACCATCCCCATTTATTATGGAATTACCATCATACAAAAGCCCAACAATGCAAAATTCAGTGAAGCATACATGGAATCGTGGATCATTATATCTGAGGAAAGCAGGATCAATCATTCTTTTAGGTGCTGTAATTATATGGTTGTTTTCTAGTTTACCGTGGGGTGCGGAATATGGAAGTGAAGAAACATACATTGCAGACATCGGAAAAGTTTTTGAACCCCTTGTTGAACCATTAGGCTTTGATTGGAGAATTGCTGTTGCTCTCATATTTGGATTTGTAGCAAAAGAGATTGTTGTCGGTGCACTTGGTGTTTTATATGGTGTTGGTGAAGAAGATCCTGATGCAATTTCTGATGCGATAGAATCAAACCCAACCTTTTCGCCACTTATAGCATTAGAGGTCATGGTATTTACATTAATTTATTCACCATGTCTTGCAGCAGTTGGTGTAATAAAACAAGAAACAGGATCCTGGAAATGGACAGGCTTTTCGGTAGTATATAGTACTTTGCTTGCCTATGTTGCAGCATTATTGATTCATGTAACAGGAAGTGCTATGGGATACTAATTTGAGGTGATATGAATGAGTGAAGGAATTGATATAGAGTCAAAGATGCTAAAATCAATTAGTTTCGTTGTGGGTATATTATTTGCAATTGTAGGTATTTTTAATATCATTGGTGCAGTAGGTGTAGGATCTTCTATATTTGAGATGATCTACATTACTTCTGATTTTATCAATGGTGGAATTTTGATCTTTTTAGGATACATGTTCTTATACGGATACAAAGAAATGAACGAAGGTAAACAAGAAGGATTTGGATTTATTGTAATGGGGACATTCATTGCTGTTGCCTTGTTGATAGTCTATTCACTAATAATGTTTGCTGATATTGCAGGGTATTATCTCATTGAAAGTGAGGATTATGAGGGATGGACACTAAAGGATAGTCTTAGACTTGAAATGTTTATTACAGCACTTGAATTTCTCTTAGTTTTTCCATATATCTTGAAAAATAAAATATACATACAGAGGTAATTTTATGCTTAAGGAAATTTTGAAATTAATAAATGATGGAAAAAAAGACCTATATGAGATGGCTAATTTACTAGCCATCTCTAAAAACCAAGTAAAAGAAAGAATTGAAATGTTGGTATCTATGAACTATATTTCAGTAATAGATCCAACTACTTCATCTTGTTCTGGTGGGTGTATTGGATGCTCAAATTCATGTGCATGTAGTTCAAATCATGGTTTAAAAATATATTCAATTACGAAAAAAGGATTTGAGTTAATAAGCTAAATTTTGGTCTTTCCGCTGGCATCTCTATATTTTTGCATATTGACCTCTCTATAAATAGAGAGGTATGCTCCTCTATTTTTTGAAACAAATTTGTAAATCTTGCTTAACATCATTTAAACATTCACACTAACCCATTCATTCTCGTCAAATTCTTAACATATCCATACTCAACTCTAGCTAAAAAAAGCAGATGAGATCACATCAGATGATATTCAATATATAGCATTGGCACTAAGGTTACAATGCTCACTTTGGTCAAACAATGATAAACTCAATAAACAATCATTTGTGAAAGTCTTTTCTACAAAGGATATTTTGTCTTTGATTTGATAATTAAGATCCAAAGTGGTCTTTTTTTGACAAATATTTGTTAATTTTTGAGTGGGAGCACATTGATAACTTGAAAAAAGTCTAACGAGAGAGCTGCGTTTTGAGACTTTTAAAGGAAACTTAAAAAAAATCAAAGAGATTTATTTGAAAGCAGCAAAAAATGTTGAAGAAATAGCTTTAATTTTCTTGATACAGTAAAAGACGGTCTTGATAATTTCCATGATTTTAATGAGGAAAAAGACAAATTGCCAACAGATGCTTTAGAATATTAAAATATTTTTTAAAATTTATATCTACAAATTTGTATTATTTGATGATTTAAGTCTATTTTCATTGTTTTTTATTAAACTAATCTATCTTAAAATATAATTGATTTTTATAGATTTATAGTTTCTGATTGAAAAATTAATGAGTTTCTATTTTGTTTGGGTATAAAATATTAATAATAGAAAAAGTTATATATATGTATAGGTGACCTATTACCTAGTAAAATATGTGAGGCTATATATAAAATGAACTATGTAGAGAAAAAACAAGGGCTATATAATCCAAGATATGAACATGATTCATGTGGTGTTGGCTTTGTAGCAAATATAAAAGGTAAAAAATCACATAAGATCATTTTAGATGCTCTAAATGTTTTGAATAATCTTACACATAGGGGTGCATCTGGTGCAGATCCTAATACTGGTGATGGTGCTGGAATATTAATTCAAATTCATCATAAGTTTTTCAAAAAAGTTACATCTGAAATTAACATAAATATTGGGAATAAAAATCAATACGGAGTAGGTATGTTTTTTTTTCCAAAAGATGAAAATTCAAAAGCTGAAATTAAAAATATAATTCACAATGTAGTTGAAGAGGAAGGTCAGATTTTTTTAGGCTGGAGAGGAGTTCCAACAGATAGTAGATTTATTGGAAAGACTGCAAAATCAAAAGAACCTGATATATTTCAATGTTTTATTAGGCGTAGTTCTAAACTTAAAAGTGAAATTGATTTTGAAAGAAGACTTTATTTAATTCGAAGAAGGATTGAAAAAGCAGTTAAGTCTTCAGAGATTTATAAAAAAGAAGATTTCTACATTCCAAGTTTTTCTCACCGTACAATTGTATATAAAGGCATGCTTATGGCAGAACAAGTTCCAAATTACTATCCTGATCTCAAAGACAATGATATGAGTTCTTCTGTTGCTGTTATTCATTCAAGATTTAGTACAAATACTTTTCCAAATTGGGAGAGAGCTCATCCATATAGATTAATGATTCACAACGGAGAAATCAATACTCTTCGAGGAAACGTCAATTGGATGCATGCAAGACAATCTACTTTTGAGGATGAAGATTTTGGTGATCGGGTAGAGAAGGTTCTACCTGTGATAGATGAGACAGGTAGCGATTCTGCGATGTTTGATAATTGTTTGGAATTTCTAGTTATGTCAGGATATTCTCTACCTTATGCACTGATGTTGATGATTCCAGAGCCATGGGAAAAACATAAACAGATGAATGCGGACAAAAAGGCATTTTATAAATTTCATAGTTGTATGATGGAACCATGGGATGGTCCTGCTTCTGTTATTACCACAGATGGAAGAAAGATATGTGCTGTCCTAGATAGAAATGGACTCAGACCTTCAAGATATTATGTTACAGATGATGATCATATTATTATGGCATCAGAAGTTGGAGTTTTAGATATAGATCCCAAAAAAGTTCTAATAAAAAACAGACTTCAACCAGGAAGAATGCTTATGGTTGATATGGATGAGGGAAGAATAATCTCTGACGATGAGTTAAAAAGCAAATATTCGAATGAAAAACCATATCAAAGGTGGTTGGATGAAAATTTAATTCCTATTGAAAAAATTGATGGGCCTAAAAATATTGGTGTAGATATTAATCATAGAGATATTTTAATCCATCAAAAAGCATTTGGGTATACTTATGAAGATCTTCATATTTTAATGAAAAATATGGCAGAGAAAGGAATTGAAGCATTAGGTTCAATGGGTAATGATACGCCACTTTCTGTTTTATCTGATAAGCCAACTCCGCTATATACTTATTTTAAACAATTATTTGCCCAAGTTACAAATCCACCTATTGATGCGATTCGAGAAGAATTAATTACATCAACATTAACTACAATTGGTAGAAAAAAGAGCATTTTAAATCCAGGACCAGATACATGTAATCAAATTTTGATAAATTCACCGATTTTGACAAATTCAGAATTTCAAAAAATATGCAAAGCTAATAATAATAAATTTAGATCAATTACTATTCCTATCTTTTTCTCTCAAAAAGATGGAAAACATAATTTAGAGAAAAAACTAGATGATTTATTCAAAAAAGCAGAAGATGAGATAAAAAAAGGTGCGAATATATTAATTTTATCTGATAGAAGTTTCAATAAAGATAAGATTCCAATACCTGCTCTTTTGGCAGTTTCAGGCTTGCATCATTATCTTATTCGAAAAGAGTTGAGAACACATGTATCTATTATACTCGAATCAGGTGAACCTAGAGAGGTTCATCATTTTTGTGTTTTGCTAGGATATGGTGCTACTGCAATTAATCCATATCTAGCATATGAGAGTTTGTGTGATTTGATAGATGAAGGTCATATTGAGAAAATTTCTAAAAAGAAAGCGATTGAAAATTACATAAAAGCAGCAAATAAAGGTATAGTAAAAGTTCTTTCTAAGATGGGAATATCTACAATTCAAAGTTATCGAGGAGCACAAATTTTTGAAGCAGTAGGACTTAATTCAAAGTTAATTGATAAATATTTTACTTGGACTTCGTCTCGCCTAGAAGGTATTGGGCTCGATGAGATCGCAAAAGAAGCTATTTTTCATCATAACAAAGCTTATGAGAAAATAGAATTAGATTTAGATTCATTGGATTCTGGTGGAAATTACAAATGGCGACATGATGGCGAATATCATCTATTTAACCCTCATTCAATTTATCTTTTACAAAAAGCCTGTAGGAATAATTCTCAAAATCTTTATAACCAGTATAGAGCTAGAATTAATATCCAAACTATGAAATATGGTACACTTCGTGGTCTATTTGAATTTAAATTTGGGAAAAATTCAATTCCAATTGATGAAGTTGAGTCTGAAGAAGAAATTATGAGAAGATTCAAAACAGGGGCAATGTCATATGGTTCAATTAGCAAAGAAGCTCATGAAACTTTAGCAATTGCTATGAATAGAATTGGTGGAAAAAGTAACACTGGTGAAGGTGGAGAAGATCCAAAAAGATTTATTCCTGATTCTAATGGTGATTTACGAAAAAGTGCTATAAAGCAAGTAGCATCAGGACGTTTTGGTGTTACAAGTCATTATTTAGTTAATTCAGATGAAATACAAATTAAAATGGCACAAGGTGCAAAACCAGGAGAAGGTGGTCAACTTCCTGGAACAAAAGTCTATCCTTGGATTGCAAAAGTAAGACATTCTACTCCTGGAGTTGGATTAATTTCACCTCCTCCTCATCATGATATCTATTCAATTGAAGATTTAGCTGAATTAATTCATGATCTTAAAAATGCAAATAATAAGGCTAGAATTAATGTAAAGTTAGTATCAGAAGTTGGAGTAGGTACAATTGCAGCTGGTGTTGCCAAAGGTCATGCAGATGTTGTTTTAATCAGTGGCTATGATGGTGGAACTGGTGCATCACCTCAAACTAGTATTAAACATGCTGGACTTCCTTGGGAGTTAGGTTTAGCAGATACTCATCAAACATTAGTTATGAATAATTTAAGAAGTAGAATTGTTGTTGAGACAGATGGACAAATGAAGACAGGCCGTGATGTGGTTGTAGCAGCTCTTTTGGGTGCAGAAGAATTTGGTTTTGCATCTGCCCCCCTAGTTGTTATGGGTTGTGTTATGATGCGTGTATGTCAAAAAAATACTTGTCCTGTTGGAATTGCCACACAAGATCCTAAACTTAGAAAAAGATTCAGAGGATCTTCTGATCATGTAGTTAATTATTTTAGGTTTATAGCCGAAGAAGTTAGAGAATTAATGGCTAAATTAGGTTTTAGGACATTTAATGAGATGATAGGAAGAGTAGATAAATTGAATGTGTCTAGAGCAGTTGATCATTGGAAAGCAAAAGGATTGGATTTATCACCTATATTATATAGGCCAAAAGTAGATGAAAAACTTCGAACTTATTGTCAAACTAAGCAAGATCATGGATTAGATAAATCACTTGATCGGAGAAAACTTCTTGAAATATGCAAGCCTGCTATAGAAGAAGGAAAACAAGTTAGGGCATCAATAAAAATTAGAAATGTCAATAGAGTTGTAGGAACAATGGTAGGTAGTGAAATATCACGCAGATATGGATCAGAAGGTCTGCCTGATGATACTATTGATATTCGTTTTGAAGGGTCAGCAGGCCAGAGTTTCGCAGCGTTTGTTCCTAGGGGGCTTACATTTACATTAGAAGGAGATGCAAATGATTATTTTGGAAAAGGATTGTCTGGGGGAAAATTAATTGTTTATCCTCCCAGAGAATCTACATTCATCCCTGAAGAGAATATTATAGTAGGTAATGTTGCATTTTATGGGGCAACATCAGGTGAGGCATATATCTCGGGTGTTGCAGGTGAGAGATTTTGTGTTAGAAATAGTGGTATTTATGCTGTTGTAGAAGGTGTTGGTGATCACGGGTGTGAATATATGACCGGTGGTAGAGTCGTTGTTTTAGGTGAGACAGGTAGAAATTTTGCAGCAGGAATGAGCGGTGGAATAGCATATGTATTAGATCAAAATAGAAATTTTTCAAAAAAATGTAACCAAGATATGGTAACTTTAGAGACTTTCAATCATGAAGAGGCTTTAGAAGTAAAACAGATGATTCAAAATCATGTAAAGTATACAAATAGCAAATTAGGCAAAAAAATACTAAAAAATTGGAATAAATTAAGACATAAATTTGTGAAAGTTATGCCAAATGATTACAAACGGATGTTAGAATATATTGAGAAAGTCAAAGAAAAAACTACTACAAAAGATGAGGTTTTATTGTCTGCATTTGAATTAAATGCAAAAAATATGGCAAGGGCTGGTGATAAATAATGGGTAAAGTAGATGGTTTTATGGAATATAATCGCCAACTTCCTAAAGATCGAAAGCCGCTTGAGAGGATAAATAATTGGAATGAATTTCACACTACCCACTCAGATGAGAAATTAAAACTTCAAGGAGCAAGATGTATGGATTGTGGTGTTCCTTTTTGTCATGCAGGTATAATATTATCTGGTATGGCTGCAGGTTGCCCTATTAACAATTTGATTCCAGAAGTTAATGATCTAGTTTATAGAGGCAAATGGCATGAGGCATATCTAAGACTTAAAAAAACAAATAATTTCCCTGAATTTACAGGTCGTGTTTGTCCTGCGCCATGCGAAGGCTCTTGTGTATTGGGTATGAATGATCCAGCTGTTACCATCAAAAATATTGAATATTCTGTTATTGATAGAGCTTTTGAAAAAGGGTGGGTGAAACCAAAGATACCAAAGTATAGGACTATGAAAAAAATAGCTATTGTAGGTTCAGGTCCTGCAGGTTTAGCATGTGCTGTGCAATTAAATTCAGTGGGCCATAATGTTGTAGTATATGAACGTTCTGATCGTATTGGTGGGCTATTGATGTATGGTATTCCTAATATGAAACTTGAAAAAAACAAAGTTTTGAAGCGTAGAATTGATATCTTGGAAAAAGAAGGGATAAATTTTGTAACAAATTGTGAAATTGGAAAAGATATCTTGGCAAAAGATATTCTCAAGGATTATGATGCCGTAGTATTGTGTTGTGGTGCAACAAAAGCACGTAATCTGCCAATTGAAGGTCGAGATGCTCATGGAATTCAGTTTGCTGTGGAATTTCTTTCTAAAAATACAAAAAGTTTGTTAGATAGTAATTTTGAAGATAATAATTTTATATCAGCTAAAGATAAAGATGTTATTGTAATTGGCGGTGGAGATACAGGAACTGATTGTGTTGCGACTTCTATAAGACACGGATGCAAAAGTATAAACCAATTCGAGATTCTTCCAAAACCTCCAATTTCACGTGCAGATGACAACCCATGGCCAGAATGGCCTAACATTTATACAGTTGATTATGGACAAGAAGAATCTTATGCACTCTATGGTCGAGATCCTCGCCATTATCAAATTATGACAAAAAAATTTGAAAAAGATGAAAATGGAAATGTTTGTGCAGTGCATACTGTTCAAATAGAATGGGAGAAGGATTCAAATGATAAATTTAGGCCAAAAGAGATAAGTGGCACAGAAAAAAGATGGCCGGCTCAACTAGTTCTTTTGGCTTTGGGGTTTTTAGGTCCTGAAGATAAACTCATAGATCAGATGTCAATTGATAGAGATGAACGTTCAAATATAAGTTCAAATTCAGGAAAATACAAAACAAATATTGATAAAGTTTTTGCAGCTGGAGATTGTAGACGAGGACAAAGTCTTGTAGTTTGGGCTATTAAAGAAGGTCGAAAAGCTGCAAAAGAATGTGATAAGTATCTTATGGGAGATACAATTTTACCTTAGCAGTTTATGATAGATTTATATTAATTTCATTATAGGATTATCATTAAAAAAGGGAATAAAGAGATCTTTATGTTAGAAGAAAAATGTGCTGTGGTAGGTATTATAACAAAAAATAAATCTAAACAGATATCTAGATTAATATATAATAGTTTGCTAGCTTTGCAACATCGTGGCCAAGAATCAGCAGGTATATCTATTTTTGATGGATCAAATATACGAGTGCATAAAAGGACAGGATTAGTTAGCAATGTATTTGACAAAACTTCTCTACAAAATCTTTTTGGGAGTATGGGGATAGGGCACGTTAGATATTCTACAACAGGTGATCCTAACACTGAAAATATTCAACCCTTTATTGTAGAAGCTCCAGGAAGGACTCTTGCAATAGCTCATAATGGAAATTTAGCAAACTATAAAGAGTTAAGAGAGGAATTAGAATTAAATGGACATATTTTTGTTTCAAATACTGATAGTGAAGTAATTACACATTTAATTGCGGTAGAACTTCTTAAAAGTAAAGAAATTGATCAAGTAATCCCTAAAGTTATGAAAAAACTAGAAGGTGCTTATTCAATCACTTTGTTAACCTCAAAAGGAGAATTAATTGCTTTTCGTGATCCTAATGGATTTAGACCTCTGTCTTTGGGTAAATTAAATGATGATACAATTATAATCTCTTCAGAGAGTGTAGGATTTGATGTAAATGGTGCAAAATTAGAAAGAGATATTGAACCAGGAGAAGTTGTGATAATTGACAACCAAGGTTTTAGATCAAAAAAAGTATTTGAATCTGGAAATAAAACTTTTTGTATGTTTGAATATGTCTATTTTGCAAGAGTAGATTCAATAATTGATAAAAAGTCAGTTTATAAAATAAGATATAATTTAGGTAAAAATTTAGCAAAAATAGATGATGTTGATGCTGATATTGTTGTACCTGTTCCAGATTCTGCACGTCCTGCAGCAGCAGGTTATGCACAAGTTTCAAATCTACCTTTGGTTGAAGGCCTTATTAAAAACAGGTATGTGGGTCGTACATTTATAATGCCTTTTCAGAAAGATAGAAATAGTGCAATTCGTTTGAAATTAAATCCAATTTTGTCTGAAATTAAAGATAAAAGAATAATTCTTATCGATGATAGTATTGTAAGAGGCACGACTTCAAAGCGAATAGTAGATTTATTAAAATCAGAAGGAGCTAGAGAAATTCATTTTAGAGTAACATGTCCTCCAATTATAGGTCAATGTTTTTATGGAATTGATCTAAAATCACGAAAGGATTTAATTGCATCTGATAAATCAATTGATGAAATCAAAGATGAAATTCATGCTGATAGCCTAGTATATCAATCTATTGATGGATTAGTAGATGCAATTGGAACTAAAAAGGATGAGTTGTGTTTTGGATGTCTTACATTAGATTATCCTACAAAGACAGGGCAAATTATTTCAGATTCAGGCAAAGATTGGTATTGAAAAGATTAATTATTTCTCAATAGTTAATTTTCCATCCCAACACTGAAGACAAAGTTTTTCTTTTTCTATACCTAAGGCGTCTACAAAATCATCTAAGGTATTAAATTTAACAGAATCTGCATCTATGAATTTAGCTACTTCATTTTCAACTAAATTTAATTTTTCTATTGAATCAATTTCTCCTTCTTTAATATGAGTGCGGGCAATTAATTCTTTGTAAGTTCTTGTAGAGATGGTGTATGGACATGGATGCATTAGAGGAGGACAAGCAATTCTGACGTGTACTTCATCTGCACCTGCTTTTTTAAGTTCTCGTACTTTATTTTTTATTTGTGTCCCACGAACAATTGAATCATCACAGAGTATAATCTTTTTTCCTTCTACTGCTTGTTTTAGCACTGCAATTTTTCGCTTTGCCATCATATCTCTAGCTTTTTGAGTTTGTAGGGTATAACTTCTATCTGAATAGCGATTATATAAAAATACTTCTTGATATTGAATTTTTGATCTTTTATGATATCCTAGTGCATGACCGATTCCAGACATTGGCACAGCTGCTACACTATCTGCTTTAATCTTACCTTCTTTCTCATCACGTTCTGCTAGCTTCTCGCCCAAATTACTTCTAGCTTCTTTAACATAGAGTCCATCAATTTTTGAATCAATACTAGCAATATATGCCCATTCAAAAGCACAATATGCTGTTCTTTTAGAAGGAATTTTTTCTATTGTATGAAATCCGTCTTTATTTATCAATAATATCTCCCCAGGTTCTACATCTCTAACAATTTCCATATCTAGGGATTGAATAGCACGAGATTCACTTGCAACAACGTATTTTCCATCTCCTTTTCCTAAAATAAGTGGTCTTAAACCATATGGATCTCTTGCCACATATATTCCTTTACTATTTAGAATTAGAAGTGTAAATGAACCCAAAACTCTATTTGCCATTAAAGTGATTCCATCAACTAAATCTTTTCCTTCTCCTATAATTTTTGAAATAAGTTCTAAATGGGTATCAGTGGAGAAAGAATGGCCTCTTTTTTTTAAATCTGAAAATAATTCTTTGCCATTGAGAATATTTCCACTAAAGCAAGATGTAAAATTCCCTGATTTTGTTTCTAATCTTATAGGTTGGCGATCTCGTAAACTAACATGTCCTATTCCATAATCTCCAGATAAGTAATTAAGCTCTATCTCATCAAAGCTAGTTCCTACTCTATCATGATGTGAAATTAATTTAAGATCTCCATTATCATAGGTAGATATACCGCAATAGACTTGTCCTCTGTGTTGTAAAAAATCTATACCCAAAAAAATGTCATTAGAACAATTTTTATTTGAATAAATCCCAAATACACCGCAATTGTGTTCCATTTTTTAGACCTCATAATTATTTTATTTAAATATTTGATCTCATAATTTTTAAAGAAAACTATCTTCTTATTTTAGTTATTTAAATACTTATCAATAGATCTTGCAGCTTTTTTACCCATCCCCATCGCAGATATAACAGTTGCAGCGCCTGTTGCTATATCTCCTCCTGCAAAGATATCTTTTACTGATGTTTGGCAATTAGCATCGACTTTAATAGTTCCTTTTTTTGTCAATTCTAGATTTGGGATTTCTTTTAATAATAATGGATTGGGTCCTTGTCCAATTGCTATAATTACGGTATCTACATCCATAGAAAATTCTGAATTTTTAATTGGGATTGGTCTTTTCCTTCCTGATTTGTCTTTTTCACCTAATTTCATTTTTTGGCATTCCATTTCCTTTACTTGCCTATTTTTATCTCCTGTGAATTTTTTTGGATTAGTTAGAAGATCAAATATTATTCCCTCTTTTTTTGCTCTCTCAATTTCTTCATCTCGAGCTGGCATCTCTTTTTCGCTTCTTCTATAAATGATATGAACTTCATCTGCACCTAATCTTTTTGAAACTCTCGCTGAATCCATAGCTACATTTCCTGCACCAATAACTACTACTTTTTTTCCGATATCAATCGGTGTCTCGTATTTTGGAAATTTGTATGCTTTCATTAAGTTTACTCGAGTTAAAAATTCGTTAGCTGAATAAATTCCATTTAAATTTTCACCCTCTAAATTTAGAAAATAAGGAAGACCCGCACCAGTTGAAATAAAAAAAGCTTTATAATCTTCCTTTCTAAGTTCATCTAAAGTTTTAGTTTTTCCAACTAATACATTCGTTTTTATTTTAACTCCTAAATTTTTTACACCTTCGATTTCATTTTCCAATATTTTTTTGGGCAATCTAAATTCTGGTATTCCATATCTTAGGACTCCTCCTAGTTTATGTAGGGATTCAAAAATAGTAACTTTATATCCTGCCTTTGCAAGATCTCCTGCACAAGTTAGACCAGCTGGTCCTGATCCAATTATAGCAACTTTTTTGTTTTTATTCAATTTAGGTTTTTTTTGAAGAGATTCATATTCTGATGCAAATCTTTCCAAAGCACCAATAGATATAGGTTCTTTTCCTCTCCTTTTTAATACACAATGTTTTTCACATTGGTCTTCTTGAGGACAAACTCTTCCACAAATTGCGGGTAGGGAATTATCTTCTCTTATTACTTCTAATGCTTTTGAAAATTCCTTATTTTTGATATGATGAATAAATTTAGGGATATCTATTTCAACTGGACATCCTTTTTTACAAGCACCACATTCTATGCATCTTTTAGCTTCTTCAATTGCTTGATCTTCATCTAAACCTAAAGGTACTTCTTTGAAATTTTTGATACTCTCTTTTGGACTTTGTTCTTTCATTTTTTGTTTTTTACTCATTTTTAGTTTTCAACCCAATCTTGCATTGATGTTCTTTGTCTAAAAATCTTGAATTTCTAGCTTGTAATTCATCAAAATCAACTAAATGTCCATCAAATTCAGGTCCATCTACACAAGTAAACTTTACTTCTTTACCTACAGTAACTCTACATGATCCACACATTCCAGTTCCATCCACCATTATTGAATTTAGACTCACTAATGTTTTTATATTATATTTTCTAGTTAATTTTGTAACAAATTTCATCATAATAATTGGTCCAACTGCTAGGACTCGATCTATTCTTTCATTATCTAATAATTTCTTTAGAGGATCTGTAACTACTCCTTTTTGGCCATATGATCCATCATCAGTAGTGACTATTAGTTTATCACTTAATTCTTTTAGTTCATCTAATAATATTAGAAGATCTTTAGTTCTAGCACCTACTATTGTTATAACTTTGTTACCTTTTTTTTTGTATGCTCTAACTTCTGGAAGTATTTCTGCAGTACCTACTCCTCCACCAATACATACAACTGTTCCATATTTTTTTATATCTGAAGGATTACCTAGAGGTCCTAGGATATCTAATATTTTGTCTCCTACATTTAAATTTCCTAATTTTATGGTAGATGTACCTACTTTTTGAAAAATTATCTCAATAAATCCTTTTTTTGAATTAAAATTGGTGATAGTTAGAGGAAATCTTTCTCCATATTCATCTATTCTCAAAACTATAAATTGACCTGGTTTAACTTTTTTTGCTATATCATCTGCTTTTACTCGCATTTTAATAACATCAGAAGAAATATCTTCTTTTTTGAGTATTTCAAACATAATATCTACACCTAAGATCTAAATTAACTTATAAATATTTCAAAAAATTGAGGTGTAAAAAAGTTTTCTAAAAATAAAAAAAGAAAAATAGGATTTTATTCTTTCAATATTTTCTCAGCTTCGTCTCTTTTGGCATCCATAACATATGGAATACCTGATACTTTTGAAGATTCTTCAGTTAAAGCCATTAAATCTCCTCTGTTAATTTCTGATATTCTAAATTTCCTGCTTCCTGCCATTAACTGTTGCAAACCTACTTTTATTTTTTGTGAATGTGTGTATAGACCAACTGCACCTAGGGGTATATCTTTGATATCGTTTCCATATTTATCTTTGAGTTCATCATATGTTACAAATATCTCTTCTGGTCTTTTACCATATTTAGATATTGTTCTTGGTAATTTATCTTCTTTAATCCAGTTTCCTATATTCTTGCCAACCATACCTGGAATCATCAAGGCTCTACCCATACAAACTGCTTTAACGTTAGGATAGCCCATTGCTATTGCTTTGTATATATCATCTTCTGTTGACATACCGCCTGCAATTGCAATATCAGGTACTTTCATTCCGTTTTTCTCAAGTTCTCTGCTAAATTGATAAGCTAGTGATTGAATATAAAATGTAGGAATACCCCATTCATTCATCATAGGCCAAGGACTCATTCCTGTCCCACCAGGTGCACCATCAATAGTTAAAAGATCTATTTTTGCTTCAGAGCTAAATCTTAGGGCCATAGCTAATTCTACCATTGAATATGCTCCGGTCTTAAGTGTAATTCTTTTGAAACCTAAATCTCTCAATCTGTCAGTTTCTTCTAAAAAAGCTTCTTTGGTAACAAATCCTAATCTTGAATGTCTTTCAAATTTTTTAATTGCACCATCTTTAAATGCTTGTATGTTTTCATGATGCGTTGGGTCTGGTGTTACAATATATCCTCGTTTTTTAAGTTCTTGTGCACGCTCTAGGGATTTAACTTTAATTTCTCCACCGATACATTTAGCACCTTGTCCCCATTTTAGTTCAATTGTCTCTAGATTATGTTTGCTACTTACATATTCTGCAACACCGAAATTAGTGTCTTCTACATTCATCTGAACTAAAATTTCACCAAAGCCATCATGGAATTTTCTATAGGTATTTATTCTTCTGTCCATCTCTGGTGATTTTTTTACTTTTTTATTACTGTCTAGTTGTAATTCAGGGTCGATACCACATACATTTTCTCCACAAACTAATGTAATACCTGAGATAGCTGCACCTATTGCAAAATGTTCCCAATTTGCACGTGCAATTTCAGTTGAACCTAATGCCCCTGTAAACATAGGTACTTTTAATTTTACTTTTTTGTCCCATCCATATTCTGTCTCTGTATCAACTGCAGGGAAAACAGCTGTGTCTGGTCCAGGCTCTACTCCTTTTGGCATACCCTGTGCACCAACTGCATATCCTTGGATATTTATATGAGAATAATCAATAGGATAATCTTTATTTGCTCCAGCAGTAGCATCTCCAAATTTTTTAGGATATATTACTTCACGCCCTCGAAATGTAGACTTAAAAATTTCACAATTTCCTTTACAACCGTCTATACATAAAGCACAAATACCTGACATTGGTACAATATCTCTAGATCTATTTCTTGTGCCTGTTACTTCGATTCCATTTGGTCTTCTTAAATTCATATCTTTTTCCTCCAATTATCTTTTAATAAAAACAGCAGTCGGTAGCCTTTTATCATCTCTGTAGGAAATGGGTAGCCGAGTATAAGAAGCTTTTAAAAAATAAATTATCATTACTAAAATCAAATGCAACAAGATGTAGATGTACAGAGAAAGATTATTGAAATCTTAAGAATTTTAAATAATCATAATGAACCAGTAGGGGCTAGAATTATCTCTAAAGAATTAGATGAGATAGGTTATCCTCTTAATGAGAGAACTGTTCGCTATCATTTAAAAATAATGGATGAACATGGATTGACTAAAAACCATGGATATTCTGGAAGAACATTGACACAAAATGGGCGAGAAGAACTTAATAATGCTTTAGTTTCAGATAGAATTGGTTTTGTATTGTCTAGAATTGAAAATTTATCATATCGGGTGACCTATGACCCTTTTGAAAATAAAGGTAGGATTGCTATTAATTCTTCTTTAATAGATAAAAAGAATATTGAAGAGGCATTAAGAATAATAAAGAATGCAAATGATTCTAAAATGGCTTTGAGTCCCTTAGTTAAAGTTGTAGATGAAGATGAAGAAATAAATAACTTTGAAGTACCTGAAAATAAAAGTGCTATTTTTTCACCTTGTAGTTTTACTATAGATGGCGTTTTGATTCGTTCAGGAATTCCTGTTGCTCCTATTTTGGCAGGTATGGTTCAAATTGATGATTATAAACCAACAAGATTTATAGAAGCAATTAAATATGAGGGTTGCTCCCTAGACCCACTAGAATTGTTTATAGGTCGTAGAAAAACTAAAGTTAGTTCTGCAATTTCAAAAGGAAAAGGAGTAATTTTGGCAAATTTGCGTGAAATACCTCTAATTACAAAAGAAGATACAGAAAAAATACTTAAAAAATTAGATTCACGTGGTTTTGGTGGCATTTTAAAAGTGGGAGAGCCAAATAATCCTGTATTATCTGTTCCAGTTTCAAAAGATAAGATTGGAATGGTAATTATTGGTGGTATTAATCAGTTGGCTGCAATAGAAGAGGCAGGAATTGCAACTAATACTTCAGCAATTGAATCATTAATTGATAGAAGTGAGATGAAAAATATAAACGATTTGATCTGATTTTTCATGAAAAAATGTGTGGTTTGTGGAAAAATTATCAAAAAAGATGAACCATTTGTTGGTTTCTGTTGTGATGAAGAGGGCTTTACTTATTGTATGCACTGTTTTGAGAAAAAAGAATTTCAACATAAATAATTATTTGAAAGTATAGGCTTTTTCAATTCGGTCTATAACTTTCCATACACATCTTTTTAAGGAATATTGATATTAAAGAAGAAAAATGTAGAAAAAGATCTGAGAGTTTTTTATGATATTAAAATTTAGATCTAATTTCAAAAATTGTAAACGAAAAATATAAATAGTAGTACTGGCAATGTAGTACTGATGAAAAATGGCTTATAGTTTTGTCACTCGTAAATACCAAATAACACTTCCAAAAGAAATAAGAGAAAAATTAAAGATTCACATCGGAGATAAAATACAAATTATTAATCAAAATGGTGAAATAATTATTCATAAAGAGGGGTATACAGATATGAAAGATATATTTAATTCATGGGATTTAAAATTCTCGGGGACTGATTTTGAGGACAAAATTAGGAAATTAAGCAACATTAGGGAAAAATATGCAAATCATAACTGATACAAATATTATTATCGATTTCTTAAGAGGGGATAAAAAAGTCTTCAAGCTGTTTGAATTAGTTAGAGATAAAAAAATAGTTGCTATTGTTAATCAAATTATTATAGCAGAATTATATGTGGGTGTAGAATTTAATAGTAATCCAAAAATAGCGTTAAATAAGCTTGAAACATTTTTGGATAGTTTAAAAATTCAAAAGCTAAATTTGGATGAATTTAAAAAATCAGGACAAATTTTAGGAAGATTAGGCAAAAAAGGTACATGGATCCAAAGTAATGATGCAATAATCGCAACTCATGCAGAACGTCCTGAAATTGATTATTTAATCACAAATAACAAAAAGCACTTTGAAATAATAGATTCTATTTATGATAAGGTAAAGACATTCCAAGAGTTTATGAGTCTATTTGAACGCTTTTGAAAGTAGGTTGATAACTCCTTATAGGAAGATCTTCAAATATCAATTCATATTTTTCTATTTTCACTTCTTTTTGTGTGGTTTAATTATTACTTTTAGAGAATCTTTAGCTTCTGATACTAATTTAAATCCTAATTGCACTTCATCTAAACTAAGTTTGTGCG
>CAYQAE010000033.1:0-19566 GCA_964415445.1 uncultured archaeon
AAACTGCTCTAATTTAAAATAGGTATTTCCAATACCCATGTATGCGATTGAAAGATCAGGATCGTTTTTTATTGCTTCTTTATATTCGGTTATTGCAGCAGAATAATTACCTATACTATCATAAATTTCACCTTTACTATAATTTGCTTCAGCGAAATTTGGATTAATTGAGAGTGCTTTTTCACATATTTTAATTGCATATGCATATTCTTTTAGTTCACAATAAGCTGAGGCAATATTAAGTAATATTGAAGAACTAAGAGCAATACCTTTGTTAAATATTTTGAACCGTTTAAAATTTTTTATCCATTCATCAACCTTTTGTGATTTATCTGAAATGAGATTATCTTCATCTTTTAAAATTATTTTCTCTCTATCTATAAAACTTGTCTTATTTTCTAATATCATTGACATTCTCATAGCAAAGTCTATGACTAAAATTTTACTTTCTGCTAAATTAAATATTAAAAACGCATGATCATTAGTTAAAGCTGTTTTTACATCAATACCAATTTTAGATAAAAGAATGTAAGCAATTTGAGAAGTAAGACCACAAGAAGTTAGTCCTTTAATTATTTCTTCTTTTTTTTCTATATTAAGTTCAGACTCTGTCAATTGAGTAAATATATTAGTATTTGAAATGCAATTTACGAACAGTTTAAGAATAAAAGACGGTTCTGAAGATCCAAAATTTGCTCTTTCTCGCAAAGTATCTATCAATGTATCCATAAATTGAGTTAGTTTCTCATATTTTTCTCTTTCCAACGTATTTGATATTTTTTCTTTTAGATCAGAAAAATTTAGTCCATAAAATAATTTCTCATTAATTTTAGTGGCAATATCCTTAATATACTCTTCAGGATATTTTAAATCTCTTAAAATATCTTCTAACTCCTTATTTTTTAAATTACTTTTCATAAAATCATCAAATCAGCTTAATAAATTTAAATTATCAATATAGTCCAAAGGACCTAAATTTTCCAAATAGGAAATAAAAGAGTTTAATGAATACAACTCCTTCGCAATTTTTTGGTTTAATTATAATTTGTAAAATATAGTATTTAAACCTTTGTTCAAAAAATTAAATAATATGTTTAAATATATTTACATATGATTTATCATGCTATGTTTTGTTTATATTTAACAAATAATTTAAATAAATAGAAGAAGAACAAATTTAACTTTAATACACTAAAAATGCTATAGAATTTCAAAATAGAGATGAAATAATTTTAATAAAATTTAATTCAAAAATAATAAAGATTAAATAATTAGATGTTATTTTAATTCTTTAGTTTTATAATTTAAATATTTTGTAGAGGGATACATCTTGCGTTGTAAAACTGGAATTGATGGATTAGATAAAATGTTAAAAGGCGGTATTCCAAAAGGTAATAGCGTTTTATTATATGGTGGACCAGGTTCTGGAAAAACTATATGTTCTGTGCAATTTATTTTAGAAGGTGCCAAAAAATATAATGAAAAAGGAATATTAATATTACTTGAAGAAAGTGCCAAGAGAGTAGCTGGATATATGGCGGGTGTTGGTCTAGATTTAGAATCAGCTATTGTAAGTGAGAATATAAAAATATTTAGTATTGAAAGATTTAGATCTAAGAAAATTTCTTTTTCATATTCTAATACGGGATCCATGAATCAGAAGGATTTTTCAAAACCAATACTTAAAGATTATATTCCGCCTGTGCAGAGATTACAAATGATCTTAGGTGAAATTGATGAACATATCAAAGATGTAGATAGGATAGTTATAGATAGTGTCACAAGTTTGAGGCTTCAGCATTCTGAATCTGAATTTAGACAAAATTTACATGGTTTTTTTGAATATTTAGCAGAACATGATGTAACTTCGATAGTAACAGCAGAAGCTTTAGGCCATAATGCTGAAACTGTAGCAATAGAGCAATATGTTGCAGATGGAGTAATTGTTTTGCATAATATGATGAGTAAAGTTGAAAGAATACGTGCAGCTGAAATATTAAAAATGAGAGGAACAAGCCATGATAAAAAGCTTAGACCACTTGAGATAACACCTATAGGTATCACTGTTGAGCCAAGTGAAAAAGTTTTTATGATATCTTAGAATATAACTTTTAGTTTCCCTTTTTTATCTTTTTTTAGCCTAAATTTACCTGTAGAATGGTTAATGCATGAAAACTTTTTGATAGCTATAGATTTTTTGGGTCTTTCATATATCTCTATATCTCCATCAAAAGATTCTGCAAGCTGATCTATGGCTTCAAGATCAACGTTTACATTTACAAATGATAAAATAGACATATTCTTTTCTTTAGCTTTTTTCTTTAGGCTATAGATAAAACTTTCCAAAATTGGAATATTCTCTATTGATACAAAATCAGATAGTATATCAAAAATTACAATTTTTTCTTCTGTTTTTACTTCTTTTGAAATTTTAGTTAAGCTTAAATTAATCGAAGTAGGACCTGAATCCGAATGAGATACTCTCTCTCTTTTTGGAGAATCTTCAGTTAAAATAGCATAAAAATTCTCATTTTCTAAATACTTTTCTAAGTATGTAGGTACAATTTGGCCAATGTAAATACAAGAGGTCTTATCTAAATTATTTAAAATTATACTTTCAATCAAAAGTTCTTTTTCATCACAGACTGGAGATATCGATAAAACTGTACTTTTTTTGGGTATCCCCTTTTCAAACAAAAGATCTATTGAATTTATACCTACAGAATATCTATCTTGAGGAATACCTAAATTTAAATTTTGTATTTGAGTATTATCTAATTTTTTGATAATTTTTTGTGAATATTCAGGCAATCTTTCAAATCCATGTTTCATATCTTTGAGTTCTTTCTCTTTTTCTTCATGCTCAATCATTATTTTGAAAGCTTCGCTATCTTTAGGATACTCATCAATATTCATATCTTTTTTATTTCTAAATTTAATAAAACCAAACAATGATATAACAATTATAGATATAGTTATCAAAATAATTATCATTAGATTATTTTTAGGGCTATCTGAATCATTCTTATTATCTAATCCTTGAGAATAAGTTATATTATCATATTGTCTTTTGATTAATTCATTATTATTATAAGTTAGAGTCTCAAGTGAATAGTTACCTTCAGGTATAAGGCCATCCAAATTAAGTACATAATATCCATAATTGTTTGTCTCATCTAAAACATCGCTTGCTATGAAGCTTCCATTTTTGTCATAAATTTTTACATGGATATTTAAATTACGTATATTTTGGGTAGTATGTGGATTTTCATAATATAGAAGCAGTCTATCTCCAGAAATTTTAGTTTGTAGGTTCATTGAAAAAATTTCAAAATTAATAGTTGCAATTTTATATTCATAATTTGATTTATTTGCAAAAAAAGTAATACTTTTTTCTCCTTCTTCTTCTACAATAGATAGATTAAGTAGATACATCTGATCTTTGATTGTGAGATTTTCAGAATATACACTATATTGGTATTTAAGTTTAGCATTGGCGATATTTTTTTGGGATAAATTGTCAATAAATCGGACCCAAAATAGCGCTCTATCTCCCCGCATAATCTGTTTTTCATAGTCTATAAGGATAAAACTTGGTCTTTGCGATACATCAATTAATGAACAAGTATATGTTGATAGAAATTCCGATCGATTAAGTGTATAATTTACCAAAAAAATACCTATCTGATCGAAATTAATATCTTTAGAATACGTTCCATCACCATTTGAATCTTCCATTATACCAGAGAGATTTAAACTTGGAATATTATATTTTAATGTTGCATTATGTATTTTATTTCCCAAAAAATCAATATAATCTACATTCAATCTAGTAGTGTAATCATAATATGTATTTATATTCTCTGCAGATGCTGATGTGTTAATTGGTGAAGTTGATATATTTAAAATTAGAGAAAAATCAGTTTCAAAACTAAAATAATCCCAATCCCCATCAATAAGCATAGCTACATTAGAATTATCATCACTTGAATTTGAATGATACCATTTAACTTTTGTTGCTCCAGCTTCTCCAGAATCTAAATTAACATAAAGATAATACATACCTCTCTCTAAATAAATTGGTTCTATCGCTTTAGTTATCCATTTTTCGTTAATCTCATCTGAATTTGAAACAGTAATATTGAATTTTTTTATTAGCCCTTCAGAAGAATCAGGCGAATATAATCCTTTAGGATGTGAATTATTATAGCTATCTCTAAGATCAATAGGTATTAATTGAGATCCATATACTGTTTCATTAAAAAAAGAAGAATTTTTTAGATATAATTTTATTTCAAACAAATAAGAATTATTTGTTAAATTAAAAGAATTTGCAAAAATTCTACCTTTAATAAATCCCCCATAAGTAGTATTATTTTCTACAATTGACAACCTAGTGTTTGCAGCTTCAACATTAGAAGAATTAGAAATTAATACAAATAATAATGTTATAAAAATATATTTTTTGAATATCATCTCGATCCACAAGAAGAGATACCACTTATGGACTCTTCGCGATAAATAAGACACTTACATGTAATAAAATGTAAGCATTAGCTGAGAATTGCTCAGCACTTAAAGTGTCTTATTTTTTTATTTTTTTTGTTTATAAAGACCTGCAGATCCTCCTAAAATACCAAAAAGTGATGTTACAACATAAGTGGAGGAGATATCTTCATTTGTAGAATTTTCATCATGATGCGTTTCGGGCCATTCAACTGTTACGTTCATAACTTGGTCCCAATCAACACCATAAAATCCATCACCTGTATCTATTGAAGTTGTAGCATCAATACCTTCTGTGCCATTGCAACTTAAGCTATAATAAGAAGGCGACCTGCTATTTTCAATATAGGTTATTACATATATGGGTGAATCTAGATAATATCCACCTATTGGAATATTTATCCATCCTTCTGAAATATCAGTGAGCGTTATGGTATAGTAAATTTGTTCTGTTGGTAATTTAACAATATCTACTCCACGTAATTCTAAGGTAAGATTTCCTTCTACTTCAAAATCTCCACATATCTTTTGAACATGTACTGTTACATTATATAAATAACATTCTTTTCCAATATCTACAATTTGTCCAACTTTTATTCCATCTCCTACTGCCCAGCCAATATGATCTTCTATTTCGATTTCAGTATAATCTATTACATTCTTAACTTCTAAATACCAAATATTTGTTGCAGTTGATTTTCCATCTGTAATCTCTACTTTAATTTCATAATTTCCTGCAGAAGAATAATTTGTTTTAAATTCGATAGCATCAACATCATAAGCGACTAATTGGTCAAAAACATACCATTTTACTTCAAGAGAATCTCCATCTGGATCTAATTTTTCAATTGAAAATATCTGTTTTTGATTTTCATCAATTGAAATAT
Source organism: uncultured archaeon (assembly GCA_964415445.1). Classification (GTDB taxonomy): domain Archaea; phylum CAYQAE01; class CAYQAE01; order CAYQAE01; family CAYQAE01; genus CAYQAE01. Next base: position 5,394 of record CAYQAE010000033.1, read on the forward strand.
TTGACTTGGGATTATAATTTTCAATAACAGGTGGCCTATTTACATTGTTTACTTCTAATTGCCATATATTTTGTGCAGTTTTATCTCCATCAGATACATTTACTTTTATGCTATAATTTCCAGAAGAATTATAATCAGTGCAAAAAGTAAAATTGTCATTTTCCTGCTCTAATTTTCTATTGACATACCATTTAGTTTCTAAAGGATCTCTGTCTTTATCTTCTGCTACAATAGAAAAAGTTTGGTTTTGGTTTTCATCAATTTCTAAAAAACTTTCATTCGGATCTTTGTATACTATTTGAGGAGCACTATTTTCAGATTGAGTTATTATTTTTTTAACTGTAAGATTTACACCTATAGTTAAATTCCATTTTAGAGGTATAGCTAATTTAATTTCTAAATCCCATGTAATTGATAAAATACAATTGAAAGTAATATTATTTTCTTGATTGTAAAGATTAAAATATGCATTGTATTTTCCTGAAAATAGGGAGTCTATATCAAAATTAGCTGAAAAATTACTGAAAAGAAGCCTCTCTCCATTTTTAAATCTATATAATCTTAATCTATTGTAAGTTGATCTATTTAGATTAATATTATATAAAAGATCATCATCTTTATACAATAGTGCAGTGTGTTGGAGTTTTTGAAATCCTTCCTCAGAGCTAATACAAAACTTATAATGCCACGTATATAGAAAAGAATCTTCATTAAGTTTTTGATAATTTTGAAGTTGGACATTATTGAAATAAGATGCATAGGCGCTATTAAAACTAATTAAAATGCACCATAAGGTACCAACTACTACTTTGTGGCTACTAAATTGCATTTACTCGCCTTTTTAAATAATCAATTAACTAATATTCATACTTGTATGTTAATATATAAACTAATATACTATATAAACTTAATGTTTAAAAAACACAAAAATAAATTTTATTAAAAAAGAATTTAAATTTGTATTGAATAAGCTTTTATTATGTCATTTATAGATTCAAATTTATTTATATATGGAATATTACCTATAATAATATTTTTTGCAAGAATTGCTGATGTATCTATTGGCACGGTTCGAATTATGCAGGTTTCAAGAGGAAATAGAAATTTAGCTGCTTTTTTAGCTTTTATTGAAGTTATGCTTTGGTTGCTTGCAATTACTGTAATTTTAAACTACATAACAAATATTTTTGCCTTATTTGGGTATTGTTTAGGTTTTTCGATGGGAACATTTATTGGAATTTTTATTGAAGAAAAATTAGCTATAGGAAAACTAATCGTAAGAATAGTTAGCAAAAAGGATGTAAAAAATCTCACTGCCTCTTTAAACGACAAAGGATATGGATTTACCAAAGTAGATGCTGAAGGTGCTACAGGTAAAGTAAATATCGTTTATACGATTATAAAAAGGAAAGAATTAGAAAATGTAGTATATATTATTCAAAAATTCAATCCAAAAGCATTTTATTCTGCAGAAGAAGTAAAAACTGTGCATGAAGGTATATTCCCTGTTCATGAATGCTATCACAAAAATAGGATACTAAGAAGACTTAAAAGGAAATAATTGATTTATAAGTCACATGCGGCTTCTTTTTTTTCATCGAATTTATCTTCTCCTTCTTTTATTTTATCTAAACATGGATTCATACAATTGGGGCATAAAATTTGTTCGTCTTTGATTTTTGCTTCACTTCCAGAAAAAGAAATCTTACAGTTTTTACATAAGAATTCAGATGAAAATTTATCTTTAATCTTGTCTTCTTCTCTATCCATCAAAACTGAAGTAATATAGTAGCTAATTATAAATACAATTAAAATCAAAAGCATTTCATATTCTAATATATTCATTATATCACCTAATTCTATTCAACTAATGGAACAAAAGAATAATATTCAGAAGTATATTCTATTTTGATTTTTTTATCTATTTTTTTCATAATAATCATTGGACCCGACATATATGGGCAAACTAAAATACCCCTCTCTTTTAGAAATTTATTTGCTAATAATTCAATTTTTTCTTCGCTATTTTTAGATATTCCAGCAGTAAGCATTATTCTGTCAAATTTTTCATCTGATTCATTGATCATTTCAAATACATTAGACCATCTAAATTCAATATTTTTGAATTTTTCTTTATCCTTTTCAAGACTATCTATAAACCGTTTGTGGTTTTCTTTTGATAATTTGTGTAAGTTTTTTATTCTTTCAAGACTTAAAACTTTTCCTGGATAGACTAAATAAGCTAAAAGAGTTGCATTCCATCCGCTTCCAGATCCGATTTCTAAAAAATCTAAATTTGGATATAATTTTGCTAAAAATAACATTCTAGCTACAGTTGAAGGTTGAGATATTGTCTGATTATCAGTTAGAGGTATTGCAGTATCATGATAGGCTTGGGGTGCACTCTCCACAAAAAAAATTCTATCAACAAATTTCATTGCTTCTAAAATTTTATCTACTCTTTTTTTATCATCCTTGTCTTTAGAAAAAGAACTAATATAACCTCTAACACTATCTAACATACTTTTTAGATCATTTGATCTTCTAAATATCATTTTAATCTAGTTAAATTTAGATTTAATATTTGAATGTAAGGCATCAAAACCCTCACGCAAAGCTAAAATTATATCTCTCTCTTCCTTTTTTGTAGCAAATAAGCCACCAGGACAATCTATCCTTATGTGAACTTCATATCTTGGTTTTTCATGTTGTTCTTGGAATTTTTTAAAATGTATTACAATTTCAAAAATATTGTGGACTTCTCGCAAGAATTTTTTAGCATTATCTGTGGCAATATTCTTTATTCTACCTATCATTTTATTAGTTAATCTAAGATCATCCATACCAACGAATTGAATATGTCTTACTTCTTCTACTTGTCTTTGAACTATTTTATTTAATATATCCCTTTCTGTAATTATTTGATTAGTTTCCTTCTCTATACATATTAGATGATTATTTTCTGCCATTTTTTGAGCTATATCAATTAAAGAATCATCTTTATTCACAAAAGTAGGTTCATTTATTTCTAAAAAATCAGAAACAGGAAGCGATAAGCTAGCAGTTTTTTCAAGTTGCAAACCATCTTTATTTACATCCTCTGAATAATCTTTGCTGATATCATATCTATAAAAGTTTTTAATTAAATCAATATGGCGAATTATACCTGATACATTATTTTTTTCATCTAAAGTTGGAATTTCCCTTAAATGATTTTTATTCATAAGGCTTAGAGCTTTGCCTACCCCTTCATTTTCATGCATAACTATTTTTTTCTTATTCAAATTAGCTACTTTTACTCTCTCGAGGTTTGGAATTTTGTGGATATTTTTGAATATTCCAAATATATTTACTATTCCTAAAAATTTATCTTTTCTACAAACTGGAAGAATAGTTGTATTTCCATCTAACATATATTTTGCAATTTCAACTAAGTTGTCGTTCTCATTTAGATGGTGCACATGTTCAATAAATCTTGCTACTTTCATATCTTTAGATACATGCGATTTTAAAAATTTATAATGTGAAAAAACCCCTCTAAATTTAGATTTATCACATAAATATACATCATTTACTCTATTTTTTTCAATTTTACCGATTAATGTCCCTACATTATCGTCTTCTTCTAAACACACTGAATTATCAGAAATTAAGTGTTTTGCTAGCATTTAATCACCTAATAACAATTTTTGAATTCGTTTTTTAATTTTTTTATATTCCATAGGATTATTTTCTGAGATCTTCTACTACAAAACAATTTTTTGGACATGCTTCAACTGCTTTCCTAGCCTGTGGGCATCTATCTAGATCAAAAGAAGGTAAATTTTTTTCTTTATCCCAGATTACTTCATCGTTTTTTGAAACTTTTATACATTTCATACAATGAATACATCCTGTTGAGCATTGATCTCTTTCTGGAATTTTTCTTTTTGCTCGATAGTTACAACCTAGATATTGTGGTAATCTTCTAGGAACTAACTCAATTAGATTATATGGACATTCTGGAATACAAAGTCCGCATCCTACACATTTTTTTGGGTCAACTACAGCTATATGTTTTTTCTCATCAATATATATAGCATCATATGGACATACTACCTTACAATCTCCATATCCTTGGCATGCATAAGGACATTTTTTGATACCACCTGACAACTGCACTGCAGCTTTACACGTTTTTATTCCTTTATAATCTGAATTTATCTCAGAATCTCCTGCACAATGGATAATTGCTACTTTATTATTTTTTGTTGGATCTATTTCTATATTTAGCTCTTTTGAAAGTTCTTTAACTTCTTTTTCATCTTGCATTAGAGCCATACATGGCCTTTTTTGGATAGTATCCCTATCTGCTGCTAAATCTTGAGCATAGGCAAAACAACCTGCAGATCCACATGCACCACAATTAATACCAGGTAGATGTGAATATATTTTTTCAGCTTCAGCTAATTTTGGATTTTCTTCTGGCAAAAATTTATGTGCTAAAAAAATAGCAATAGCACAGCCTAAACCAACTAATGAAGCCGCGATAATAGTTAATAGCTCATCTTCTACCATCTAAACCATGCCTCCAAAAGCCAAAAAGCTCATGGCCAACAGAGCCGCAGTTATAAAAGCTATAGGTAGACCTTCAAATGATTTTGGAACATCAGCTAAATCTAATCTTTCCCTAATTCCAGACATAAGTAAAAGCACTAAAGTAAATCCAAATCCTGCACCTAATGCACTAAATATAGTTTCTAAAAATGAATAACTCTCTTGAATATTAATTAAAGCCAAACCCAAAATAGCACAATTGGTAGTAATTAGAGGCAGATATATCCCAAATGAATTATACAAATTTATACTTGTTCTTCTTATAGTTAATTCTATAATTTGAACTAAAGATGCAATAACTAAAATAAATAGCATAGTTTTTAGAAATTGAACTGATAGAGGATCTAAAATTAAGTTATATATACCCCAAGTAACAATTGATGCTACAAACATTACAGTGGTGACAGCTAGACCCATCCGGAGTGCATTAGATGTTTTTTTCGATACACCAAAAAAAGGACATAAACCTAAAAATTTCACTAAAATTAGGTTATTAATTAGTGCCATGTAGAAAAATACTGTGATTAAATTATTCATTATCTATCACTCCAAAATATCTAAATGTGGCAAGTAAAACTCCTACAACTAAAAAAGCACCGATTGGCAATATAAATACACCCATAGGATGTGCACTAAGTCCCGGAATGGAAATTAGGTGAAATCCTAATAATTCTAATTCACCTGTTCCTAAAAGTTCTCTAAAGAAAGATACCAAAAGTATTCCAAAACCAAAACCAATACCCATACCAAATGCATCTGCCATGGAATTTGAAAGACTATTTTTTGAGGCAAATGCTTCAGCTCTACCTAAAATTATACAATTTACAACAATTAATGGTACATAAATACCTAAAGATTCACTTAAAGTTTGAGAGAAAGCTTGAATTAGAAGATCAACAATGGTAACTAGAGTAGCTATAATTACAATAAATACAGGGATTCTAACTCTAGATGGAGTGATATCTTTTATAAGTGAGACAATTATATTTGCACCCATCAAAACAAATAATACTGCTGCAGTCATGCCAAGTGCATTATCTAAAGATGTACTTACAGCTAAGGTAGGACATAGTCCTAAAGCTAGGACAAATATTGGATTTATTCTAATTAATCCTTTTTTGATATTTTCTATCGCTTCACCCATAAATTTATTCCTCAATTAATTTAGATTTATCCTCTGCAGCTTTTCTGACAATCTCAACTACTGAAGATGAACTTATTGTAGCACCAGTTATAGCATCAACTTCTCCACCATCTTCTTTTAGTTTAACTTTGCTTATATCAACTCCAATGAATTGTTCAGTAAATGAATCTTGAGTTATTTTATCACCTAATCCTGGTGTTTCAGAATGTGATATGATTTTTATACCTTCTATAGTCTCTGTATCTCTAAGTCCAACTAAAATTTCAATCTCTCCTCCATATCCACTACCTTTTGCTACAAATGCATAGCCTAAGACATCAATGTCTTGATAAATTGTATATATTTCAGTATCATCATCATATTCATAATTTTTCATAGATGGAAATAGATCTTTGAGTTTATTTTGAATTTCTTCATCCTTTTTTTCTTCAATTCTATCTTTTGTAATTGAATTAGTTATAGTAAGTGCAATTGCTGAGACACAGACTACAATTGTTAGAAAAAGAACAGGAATTAAATTTTCAGATATAGATTTTTTCATCTATTATCTCCTCCTTTTAGATTCCATTTAACACCTAGGGGGAGTGATTTTGTATATCTATCAATTAAAGGAGTAAAGCAATTCATAAGCAAAATTGAGAAACACACTCCTTCTGGCATATTACCATACATCCTTATAAGTACAGTCATAACACCCGCACCTATTGCAAATATAATTTGACCAAATGAAGTTAGGGGCCTAGTTGTATAATCTGTTGCCATAAAAAAAGCTCCTAACATTAGACCTCCGGCTAGAATATAAAATATTGGGTCCTCACCTAATAAAAAACCCAATATAAATACAGTAGATATGTAAAAAGTAGGTATTACCCACTTTATAATTCCAAAAGCTAGAAGAATTGATGCACCAATTAGAATAAGTAGAGCTGAAGTCTCACCAGCTGATCCACCAATATCACCAAAAAATAGAGATTTATAAAGTTCACTTTTTGAGCCTTCTCTTACAAATCCTTCACCTAGGGGAGTTGCAGATGTAACTCCATCAGCAGTTAAAGATTTAGTAGGTTTGATCCAATCTGTCATAATTTGTGGGAAACTAACTCCTAAAAATGCACGAGCGGCTAGAGCTGGATTAAATATGTTTTGGCCTAATCCACCAAAAGCTTCTTTTACAATTGCAATTGCAAATATTGATCCAATAATTACTACCCAAAGTGGAGCTCGAGGCGGCATAATTAGTACTATTAATATTGCAGTAACAACAGCACTTCCGTCCATATCAAAATTTTTTTTCCTTAACATCTTTGCAATATATTCAGTTAATATACAACTTACTAAAGCTACTGCCAACATTAGAAGAACATAAAGCCCAAAGAAGTAAATTGCACCAATTGTTGGAAACATCAAAGCTAGGACAACCATAAACATAATTCTCTCAATTGAATTTTTCTTTCTCAGATGAGGTGCCTCAGAAATCACTAATGAACTCATTGTTTAGTTCTCCTTTTTTTAGCTTCAATTTTTCCAAGTTTAATGTATTGAACTAAAGGTATATTAGATGGACAAACATAAGAGCAACATCCACATTCAACACAATTATCAATGTAGTATTTATCTAACTCATCATATTGTTTATTTTTCACTAATGATGCATAAGTTATAGGCATAAGCCCAATAGGACATGTGTCAATGCAACTGCTACATCTTATACAATTTTTTTCTTTCTTAGGTCTATCTTCTATGGCTAGTATACAATTATTGCCTTTTGAGATTGGAGTGGATAACATAGATTGGGCTATACCCATCATTGGGCCTCCAAATATTTATTTGTTGGCATTTTTTTTCATACCGCCACAATAATCTATAAGTTCAGAAGCTTCAATTCCAAATCTTGTAAGTAGGTTTTTTGGCCTATTTACTAAACCTGTAACTGTCAATACCCTCTCAACTAGTGGTTTACCTAAATATATAGCCTCATATATTGCATATAATGTAGATACATTTTGGACTACTACTCCAACATCCAAAGGTAGACCAAGATAGGGAACTTCTCGATTTAGAAGTTCTTTGATGAGTGTTTTTTCTCCACCTATAGGATATCGGGTTTTTATCAATTTAACTTTGATAGAATCATCTAAATTTAAATTATTTATCTCTCTCTCAAAAGCCTCTTTTGCATCAGGTTTGTTATCTTCAATTGCGATGTATATATTTTTACAATTGAGACATTTTTGAACTAATTTTATACCTAATAATATTTCTTTTGTTTTTTCTAACATCATTCTATGGTCTGCTGTAATATATGGCTCACATTCACAACCATTTACTACCAAAGTATCGATAATTTTGCCTTCTGGTGGTTTAAGTTTAACGTGAGTCGGAAATGTTGCACCACCTAGGCCAACTACTCCTGCATCTTGAATTATATCTATAATATCTTTTTGGGATAAATTTTGAGGATCTTTTGTCCCTCTAAGTTCAATCCATTGATCTTTTTCATCAGAATTTATAACTATAGCATCTACTACTTGTGAAGTTGTAGGATTTACTACCTTTGTTATTTGTCTAACTTTTCCAGAGATTGTAGCATGAATCGATGTTGATACAAAACCAGATGCTTCTGCAATTTTTTGGCCTACTTTAACTTCACCACCATGTTTTACAATTATTTTTGAAGGTGCACCAATATGCTGAGAATTAGTTATAATAACTTTTTTTGGAAGAGGAGCCCGCTCTATTTTACTTTTTGAAGTAATCTTAAATTCTTTAGGATGGATGCCTGACTTTATAATTTTATTTTTTAATTTTAGCAGCTTATCTATCATCTAGATCCCTATCAATTTTCATATAACCCTAAATTTGAAGATACATATAAATCAGTAACATTACCATAGGGTAAAATCAATGATTCAATACCGTTTAGTGAATTTATAAAATTAATTCCTTTAATTGGCCCCATAACAAATGTTGCGGTAGCCAAAACATCGGCGCTAGTGCAATTTTTTGCGATTATAGTTGAGCTTGAACTATTATATGCAGAATATCCTGTTTTTGGATCCATAATATGTCCGACATTCTTACTTTTGTTAAAATATCGCTCATAATTTCCAGATGTTGCAATTGACATGTTATCTAGTTTAAATTCTGTGATATATTCATCTTCATCTTGAGGATTTTGAAGAGATATTGACCACTTATTTCCGCTTGGTTTATCACCTAAAGTTGCAATATCTCCACCTGCATTAATTAGAGCATGTTTTATCCCTTTATCATCTAAAACATTGATAGCACAATCTATAGCATATCCTTTTGCAATCCCACCTAAAGTTATACTCATATTCTTTTGAAGAATTATAGATTTATTTTCACAAATTGTGATCTTATCACTTCCAATATATTTCATAGTTTCATTTATTGCTTCTTCTTGTTGGGTCTGATTTAGGTCCCAAAATTGAGTATCTTCATTAGGGTCATAGGACCAAAGATTTAGAAGTGGATTTATAGTAATATCAAAAGATCCATTAGTTATATTCCAATAATGAATTGATAGTTGAACTAACTCCAATAATTCAGGTGGAGGATTATCTATTCTTTTGTCTTGATTTAGTTTATATGCTTCAGTTGAATTGTTATAAATTGATGCGATATTTTCAATTCTTTTTATCTCATCAAAGGCTGCATCAATTGAATCCATAGCCTCATTTTCATCATTATGATAAATAGTTATAGTTACATATGTATCCATCATCTCTTTTGTTTCTGAATATCTATAATAAGTATTATCTTGAAAATAAAGATAATTTACTGTAAGTAAAGCACCTAAAGTTGCTGATAATGATATAAGAACTAATATTTTAGATAAGTCTTTTTTCATACACTCACATTTGTTTATAAATTTATTTTTAAATATCTTTAATATTTATATTAATTAAAAACTTTATAAAAAAGATATCAAAAAAGCTATTAAAAAATAAAAAAAAATTAAATAATGCCTGAACTTTCAAGTGTAACCATGATTAATTCTGAATTGATGCTTGGCTTATTTTTACCGTCTATTCGTATTGTTAATATCTTTTCTTTATTTATGTTATCTATTATTTTTTTGTATTGTCTTTGAATGATTTTTAATTGATTAGTATTTCTTTCATGTAGATGAGTAGCTTTATGTTTTCTTGAAGTAATTCTTTTATAGGCTAGTGTAGGATCATCTATATCTACAAAAACAATGCAATCTGGTCTCTTTGATCCTATTTTACTCAAAAGTGATAAAAAACATGCCAAAAAAACGTTAGGAGCATAGAAAAAAGACATTGCTTTTGTATCAATTATAGGATTTCTCTCTTCTATAATTATATCTTTTGAAAGCATCATTAAAAAAGAGATCGGAGTAAGCATATTTATTGCATTTAAGATTAATGAAACAATTTTTAATCTTAAATCATTGTTTTTTTCCGCTATGTTTGAGATAAATCCATAAAAATATTTCCCAAAGAATTTAGGATATCCTCCTACCTCCTTATATCGAGGCAGATGAATAATTCCTGTAGTGATCCCTTTTTTTCTAAGATTTTTAAGAAGTTCAAATGCCAAAGTAGATTTTCCTGATCCATCACTGCCTACAATAGTGACTATTTTTTTGCTTTTCAATACTTTATTTAGTTTTCTAAAAATTATATAAAATAATATTGTGCTGAATAAGAATATAATTATCGGTAAAATAATTTCTCACCATTTTATATTTTATTTAAATCAATAGACAAATTTCTAAAGATGAGAATAAAATTCCAAAGGAATCAAATTTATAGGTTATAAAAAAGACGAAAAAATCATCTGTTTGATTTGTATATATTACTTTGAGATAAAAAGTTTTGGTTAAATAAAAATTTTATCCTAAAACTCGATGATTATTCTGTTGCATTTTCAAAAAACAAAAAGGCTAAAGTCATCAAAATTAGAGAAAATGTAATTAAAATAGAAAAATCCATCCAGATAGGATTCTTTGATACTCCTATTAATGCACCACGCAGTCCATCCACACCATAACTTAGTGGATTAAAATATGAAACTACTTGCATCCACTTAGGTGCTGATTGAATTGGAAATATTGCACCTGATAGGAAAAATAAGGGCATTATAAAGAAATTAGATACTATTTGAAATCCATGAAAATCTCTAAGCTGGGATGCAAAAATAAGCCCAAATGATACAAAAGATATAGAGATTAATATCATAAATATAAATGCCGCAAAAACGCCAAATATTGATTCATAATTTACACCAAAGGGTATAGCTAAAAATAAAATAATTGTAGCTTGCATCATAGCTATAATTGTTCCACCTAATATTTTACCTACTACAATTGAAGTTCTACTAATTGGTGCAACTAACATTTCTTTTAGAAATCCAAATTCACGATCAAAAATAACTTGAATTCCACCTGAAAACATTGAAGTAAAGAGTATAGTCATACCAATTATTCCTGGGATTACAAAATCAAAGAAATTAATATCTAAATGTTTAAATGATACAGCAGATTTCATACCTATCCCAACTATGGCCATCCAAAAAAAAGGGGTAGCCATACCACCTATGAATCTACTTCTTGCTCGAATTGTGCGTTTTAATTCTCTTAAAAATACAGTATATGTAGCATACATATCTATCTTCTCCTAATTGATGCAACTCGTGACATTAATTGTTTATGCTTGTCCCATTTCTCTTCTCTTATGTTTCTACCTGTATAGTGGATAAAAACATCTTCAAGGTTTGGTTTGTGAAGTTGAATTGAATTTAGATCAACATCCAACTTTGCAGCTATTTTAGTTACATAAGCTAAAGCTTTATCTTCATCATCTACTGTAAGGATTAATTTGTCATTTAAGATTTTTTTGTCTTTTACATATCCATTAGTAAAATTTTTCTCTAATTTATAAAGGTTATTTGCCCCTAGAGTAATTACACTCTCACCTACTACTTTTTTTAGGTTATTTGGAGTATCATTTGCAATAATCTGTCCATGATCAATTATAGCAATTCTATTACATAAAAAATCTGCTTCTTCCATGTAATGGGTAGTAAGTAGCATGGTAACTTTTTCTTCTTTATTCATTTTTTTGATATATTGCCAAATTTTTCTCCGAGTTTGTGGATCTAGCCCTAAGGTAGGTTCATCTAAAAATAAAATTTTTGGCTTATGCATAAGACCTCTTGCGATCTCTAATCTTCTTCGCATACCACCTGAGTAAGTCTTAAGTAGTTTATTTGCAAATTCATCTAGCTCTACTAAATCTAGGACGTATTTTATTCTCTCTTCTCTTAGATCTTTTGGCATATGATATAGTCTTCCATGAAAATCTAGATTTTCATATCCTGTAAGTTCATCATCTGAGCTTGTATCTTGAAATACAATTCCAATTGAATTTCTAACTTTAGATGGTTGTAATTTAACATCATAGTCTGATACTTTTGCACTACCTTCTGTTATATTTAGGATAGTAGATAGCATTGAGATAAATGTAGTTTTTCCTGCTCCATTTGGACCTAAGAGTCCGAATAATTCACCTTGTTGTATGTTTAGGCTTACTTTATCTACTGCTGTAAAATCTCCAAATTTTTTAGTTAAGTTTTGGGTTGATATTGCTTGCATTTATATCATTTAGTTTTTCTAAGTATGTTTTGGACAGTTTGTTCATATTTTTTAAGATCTTTGAAATTAATATTTTTGTTCTCTAAATTGTTAATATCATTTCTAAGTTTGATAGATTGGATGGATAAAGATATAATAAATACAGAAATAATTGAAAATCCTATAAGGATTAAAATGGCAATATTAAATAAGCTATAGATTAGAAGTAGGGTAGCAAATGGTATCATTATAATTATTCTAAATAGATTCATATTAAGTTCGTTTTTTCTGCATCCTTTACATATTGGTAAATTGAATAGGTCTTTATCTTTTGGATTATCTCCTAATTTGTGGCTATATTTTGAAATAATTTTAGTTTGATATTTCCAAAAAATTGAGCAGTTTTTGCAAAATTTAGTTTCGCCGCAAACTCTACATGGAATTATTGCTTTATTTTTTTGGCATGAGGTGCATTGCATTGTATTGTAGATATTGAAAGTAAAATTTAATTAAAATTTTTGACTTAAATAATTATTTTAGGTTAAATTTTTGGTTAATACTCAAATTTAGATTAAGATTGACACTTTTGAAGAATCGCTATCATGTTTTGATAATTATGCAATACCTTCATATTTACAATAAAATAATTATGTCTCGGCTTCTTCTATATCAGGGAATCTAAAAACATCTGAATTTAAATTATATTCATCTACGATTTTTATAATTTCGCCTTTCAATTTTTCATCAATTCTAGCTTCAACATTTTCTAATCCCCCTAGTATTTCTTCAGCTAAATTGTTATCACTATTATCTAAAGCCTGATCAAGCTTATCAACTAGAGTTTCACAATAAGTTTCAATAATTTTCGCTGAAAACTCTTCTCCTGGTTCTTTATTATTGTTAATATATTCATCTGACAAATTTATTAATTGTTGTTTTAAAGCATTCAGTTCATTTTCATATCCACTTTTAGGTAAATTTGGAAAGTTTACTTCAGCTAATAAGTTACCTATTAATCCAGCACTATTTGCAGGTTGTTTTTCAATTTCAATCATTTTATCTTCTATATCACTAATTATTTCTTTCATTTCTAAACTTAATTTTTTTTCTTCAATTTCAGTTGCAATATCTTTTTTATCAGAAGGACTAATAAATTTAACAAAATCAGAAATTTTAGTTAAATAATATCTAGCATCTTTAATTCCTTCTTTTGAATCTATTTTTGTTAAATCTATTTTGTCAATTTCAGTTTTAATACAACCTAATAAAGTTTCATTAATTTCTGATTTTATTTCTTTTAATTGATCTTTAAAACCATCTTGAGGAACTAGGTCAATTAGCTCTTTTAATTCTTTTAAATTATCTAAAGCGGATAAATTATTTTCATTATCAATATCTTTTAAAACTTCATTAATTTTGTTTTCAAAAAAATCTATTTTCGAATTAACTAAATCAGAAAAAAATGATTTTAGAGAATTATAGAGATTTTCATCTTTTTTTAAGTTTTTATGAATTTCTTGTTTTCCGGAAATAAGATCATTGATCCTTTTGATTTGTGTATCGTCTTTAGCAGACTCTAACGATTTTAATTCTTTAGAAATATTTTCAATATTTTTTATGGATTTTTCTAAACGATGACAAATAACATTTTTGGTACGTCTTATCGAATCATTTTCTATATCTTTCAGTCCCAATTTAAATTCATTTAAATTACTTTTAACTTCTTTAAAATAATCTGACCTTGTAGCTGTCCAACATAAGTTCACTAAATCCTTATAAGGTTCTTTAGTAGAGTCATCAAATTCTAT
>CAYQAE010000034.1:0-19355 GCA_964415445.1 uncultured archaeon
CAAAGATAAATTAGAAGAAGAGAAAAAAGAATTAGAAAAAAAATTAGAGAAGCGAAATAAAAAATTAGATGAAAAGTTAGATAAACGAAATAAGGAATTAGATAATTTTCAAAAAGAGTTAGATGAATCTAAAAAAGAATTAGAAGATGAAGAGTCAAGAATTAAAGTTAATAGAGAAAAATTACAAAAGGATATAGCTGAATTTAAAAGTGAAAAAGATGAAATATTAGCTAGGGAAGAGGAATTAGACCATATTTCTAACAAACTAAAAAATGTTACTCAACAAATGAAATAGAATCATTAAATAAAGAAAAAAGACAAATAGATGTTGAAAAAGAAAAATTATTGACTGCCAAAAAAGAATTAGAATTAGAAAATAGTCGTCTTTCAAACCAAATTGAAGATGTAAAACAAGAATTAGTTCAAAAAGCTCGAAAAATTGATCAAAAAGAATCAGATCTTCAAGCTAGGGAATCTGAACTAACTGAGTTAAATGAAAAAATGGCTAATATAAAAAATGAACTTAATAAAAGAGCTAACCAACTTGGTGGGAAAGAAAATGATCTTCTAAGACGTGAAAGAGAAATAGAACTATTGAAAAATAAACTTAGTATGGCAGAAAGAGAACTATCTCAAAAAGTCGCTGGAAAAGTTCAAAATATGAAAGATGAATTAGTTATGCGTCAAAATAAGATACAAGAGCAACAAAAAGTAATTGATGAGTTAAAAAATAAAATTAAAAGTTCAAATGATAAATTAAATGCAGAAGTAAATCAAAAGATAAAATCTGTCGAAGGTCAATTTAGTGAAAGAATGAAGAAGATTGAACAAAAAGAAAAAGAAGTCGAAGAGAAAGAAAAACATCTAAATGCTTTGCAATCTGAATTAGATTTTTGGGAATCAGAATTAAGTAAAAAAGAATCAGAACTAGAAGAGAAAGAAAGACAGGTTATGGGTATATAGAAATTTTAGTTATATGGATATTCATAAGTATATTCTACTTTTATTTTTCCTCTATCTTTTGTATGTGTTTCTTTGACTAATCTAGTTTTTCTTATTCCATTAAATATTCCTTCAAATCTTTTTAGGTATATATCCATTTTAATCACTTATTTTATTTTTAATATATGATTCTAATTTTTTTGAGAGAGAATCTGTGGGTATATCTTCTAGATATATTTTGGTAAGTTTACCTCCCCTCTCTCCATTTCTACCCTCAGTTTCAAGATCAATACAACCTAAATTCATTAACCTCTGCAGATGGCTATGAAAAGAGACATAACTTTGGAGTGATATATTTTGAAGTTCACAATGCATCTTGTAAGTCTCATAAGATTCTTTTGTATATACATATGAACTTTGTTTCCCTTTTAAATGATAAGAGATACTATATAATATGATAAGTTCTTGTAAATTTAAATTTTCTAAAAGTTCTTCAGAAAATATAGGTAAAACATGTGCTTTTGCAGCTCTAACATGATCAGGTAATATTTTTTTGCCTTCATTTTTGTCTACTATTTTTCCAGATGTAAGCAATAGCTCTAGGGCAAATCTAGCATCACCTTTTTGAGCTGAAATTTTTGCGATAAAAGAAATTACTTCTTGGTCATATATATTTTCCCAAAAGGCAAGTGATCCTCTATAACTTAATATATCTGTAAGTTCTTTTTCATTATATTTGTTGAGGGAGATTGAATATTTTCTAAAAGAACTTTGAGTAGCTGGATCTAATAAATTAAAGAAATTCTCATCTCGAGAGATACAAATCAGGTTAAGACGAGATTTTTCTCCTAGTCTTTTGTCTTCAAAACTACGAGAGAATTCATATAATAAGTTAGTTTTTTTATTCATTGAAACATAATAATCAACTTCATCTAAGGTTACTAATAAAATCTTGTCAGTTTGTTTGAGGTGCCTCTTTACTTTATCTATTAAATAATCTAGAGGATAACCTGAAGTTTTATCTACACCTATTTCTCTAGCAATATGGACCCATATAACATAATCAGAAGTCATTTGTCTACAATTGATATGAATATATTCAAGAGAAATATTTCTTTTTTTAGCAGAGGATTCAAGATCATTTCCAAATTTTTTAGCAAGTAGAGTTTTGCCGGTCCCTACGTTTCCTTGGATTATACATTGATAAGATGGCGGTTTCAGAGAAAGAAGAGATTTGAATATTCTTGCTAATTCTTTATATTGTCTTTCTCTTTTTGGTATTCTTTCAGGTATATAGGAAAATTCTAGAGTTGATTCGTCTTTAAAAACACTTTTTTTACCTATTTCCTCTTCTAGTAAGTCTTTTGGTAATATCATCTTAATTAGATATATCATTTGATTAAGTATATAAATCTATAAATAGGGGCCCCTCTTAATGAAATAAAATTATTTTAAAACCTATCAAATTGTCTTTTTTTGTGGTATAAAGTGAAAGCAATAATATTATCTGCTGGTTTTGGTACACGACTGAGACCTTATACTCACTCTGGACCTAAACAGATGTTGCCTATAGTTAATAAACCTATTATAGAACATCTAATAGATAACTTACGTCAATCCAATGTTAAAGACATTATATTAGTTGTAGGACATCGAAAAAAATATATTGAATCATATTTTGGCGATGGATCAAAATTTGGGGTAAATATTGAGTATGTTCTACAAGAAAAAAGGCTAGGTATAGCTCATGCAATTAAATTATGCAAAGATAAAATAGATAAATATCCGCTTATTGTGCTTTTGGGAGATAATTTATTTAGGGATTCAATTTCTGATCTTATAAAAAAACATAAAGAGGCAAAATCCGAAGCTTCGGTGGGTGTAACTAAAGTTGAAAGACCAGAACGTTTTGGAATAGTTGAATTGGAAGATACAAAAATCAAAAAAATAATTGAAAAACCAAAACATCCTCCTACAAATTATGCAGCAACAGGAATTTATATTTTTTCGCATTCAGATATATTTGGCATCATTGATCAGTTGAAAAAATCAAAAAGAGGCGAATATGAAATAACAGATGCTATCCAATATATTATTGATAGTGGAAAATTTGTAGAAGCTATAAAACTCGAAAAAGGATGGAAAGATACAGGATATCCTAAAGATCTTTTAGCTGCAAATACTATGCTTTTAGAAGATATAAAGGATCAGAGATTAGGCAATATTGAAAATTCTAAAATTGATGGAAAAGCAAATATATCAAAAACTGCAACTGTAGATAATTCTACCATAATTGGGCCAACTATTGTGGGAGATAGATGTCAGATTCAAAATTCTGTGGTAGGTCCATATGTTTCAATTGCAGATGATGTTAGTATTTTTGATTCAGAAATAGAATATTCTATTGTAAGTGATCAAAGTATGATTAAGTCTCCAAGAAAACTAGTAAGAAGTATTGTAGGGAAGTATTCAAAAATTATAATTGATAAAGATAATCACATGACTTATATTGTAGGGGATCATTCTAAAATAGGGTGTGATGAGAAGTTTTAGCTAGATTTGTAGATATTTTTTGCAATATTTTTGGCATCTTTTGCGCTTTTTGAAGCCACTTTTGCATACTTTAGAGCTTTCTCATAGTTTTTATCTTTTTTAAGTTCTCTTGCTTTTTTGATATTTTTATCTATTATTTCTTTTATGGAATTTATATTCTCTTCTAGATCCTTATCAATTTCCTCTTTTTTTGCGCCCTGCTTTAGAATATTTATATCTTTAATTCTATGTTCAGCTTTTTCAATTTTTAGATCAACTAATTCAATTTCTTTTTCTTCTTTGGATTTTTCGT
The DNA here is from genome assembly GCA_964415445.1 of uncultured archaeon. Taxonomy (GTDB): domain Archaea; phylum CAYQAE01; class CAYQAE01; order CAYQAE01; family CAYQAE01; genus CAYQAE01. The sequence goes on from CAYQAE010000034.1 coordinate 3,788, forward strand.
CTTCTTCTTCCTCTTCAGTATCCTTTAATCTTTTCTCTCTTTTTTTGATATCTTTTAATTGTTCTTCTCTCAACCAAAGATCTAATAGTTTAGAAGCTTTCTTTTCAATATTCATCTTGGATTTTCTCTTAAGTATTCTATTTTTTAGATCAGGATCTATATGCATAACATCTCTATCTAGACGCCTTAGCATACTTTTTCTATCTTGATATTTCATAATACCAAATACAGCTAAGAAACTTAAGGCAATAGCGATCCAAAGATAGAAGCTAATTTCATTTTTCTCAACTTCATCTGTAAAATTTGTAGTCCATCCTTTTTTTGCCAACACTGTATAATTTAGAGGAACTTCTATTTCTGCATAACTATTGTTATACCATGTTCTTATGATTATATCTCCATCAAATGCGGGATTTAGTCCGAAATAAGTTTTGTTAATTGTAGATGTATTTATAGTGAATTTTATAACTTGTTGTGCACCAATTTCACCCTTAGGTGCTAATGTAATATTTCTAGTTATATTCCAACTTATGCGCGGGGCACTACATATAATTTCAACTGTAACATTATCTGAAAATTTATTATCTAAAGTTAGAGTAAAAGTTGCTTTTTCATCTACATATCCACTCCATGTGATTTTTGTAGGTGAGAATGTAATAGGTCCCCTCACATAATAATCTCCACTTATAGTCTCTACAAAAGTGCCTCCAATTAATTTTGTGCTTATATTTATTTCAAAATTTTTCTTCTCTGGTACTATGAAATTAGGTTCAAACCAAAAAGAGATGTTAACAGATTCATCTGGATCTAAACTTAAGTTTAGACTTTCTGAAGCAGTGATGTGGAAATGTTCATCATCAGAAAGCGTTATGTTTAATTTTATAGATCTATTATAATTATTGGTAATTGTATATGTTTTATTTTTAATATCACTCCATATCATTACAGTTCCAATATCCCAAGAGTCGTCTGAGATTATAAATGGTAATTTGATAGTATATTTGATGGTAGGCAGCCAATTATTTGTAATTGCTTCATAATCAATCGTGCCATCGTCATCTGTATCATATTTAAATTCTTCAATTTTAAATGAAATAATTTGTTCTTCTGATTTTGATCCTTCATTAGATTTGGTGGTATCAATCCATCCCCAAAAACTTACTTTTTTGCCGGGTTGGATTACTAAAGTCGAATCATTGAATTTTATTCTTTTGTTGCTACCTGCAGAGATTTTAACAGTCAAATTTTGACTATGTAGATTTACAACTTGATATTTAAAGATCACATCATCATAATAATATCCTAAGAAATTGTAAGTTGGGCCTGGTGTTGAATTAACATCAATTAACCCTTCTGTGTTGGTGTAAAATTCAGTTATTGCTATAACTTGCTCAATTGTATAATTTACAGTTAAACCTATTTCCCAATCAAATTGATCATTTCTAAAATTTAGAGTAAATTGTTCTTTTTGAATTCTGTAATTTGTAACATGTATGGTAACGTTAATTTTTATTGCTTGATAAGGTTTAAGATCTATATTATCTTGAGATAAGGTAGTTTCAAATTCTACATCTGCTTCTGTATTTATCATCTCTACATCTATTGATAAATCTGTGTTATATCGATTAGTAACTGTAAAGTAAACCGTTTTTGTTTCATTTAGTTCCATATATAAATTTCTATTACTTGCTGTGGCAGAAAAAGCACCCCATACTGAAACATTAAGAGTTAGTTGATAGGTACATATTTCTCCAAATGCTGCGGCATTAAAATCAATTTTAAGTATCTCATAGTTATATATTTGTGTAGCTTTGAAAGTAAAAGTGAAAGTATGTTCATCTGAAATATCAGATTGAGCTGCTGGAGAGACAATATCATCTATTGATTCAGATGGTATAACAGTAATGTTATTTGTTAGGTTATTGTAAACTTTAATTGAAAAAGAAGTTTCATTATTGAAAAAAGAACTGAATTGATAGTAAGTTTGATTTAGGCTAAATACCCGAGGCCATATAGTAAAATTTAGAGTAATATTTTGCAAATTACCTCTTTTTGTATCATTAAATGTAATTACACTAGTAAAGTTGTGCGCAAATGAAGTATTTATTTTAATGTTAAGCTTAACCTCTTCAAATTGCTCAGAGATAGTAAATGTAGATTGTGATTCATTTAATATTTTATCATTTACAGATAGTATATAATTTGAAGAATTAAAATTAGATACATTAATTGTTATGGTTTCATAAAAAAGATTTACAAAAGTGAATTTCTTTTGTTTATCATAATCTTGGAAAGTATCATCACTGTTCCATTCTTGGTTAGGTATATAATAAATTGTTGAGATCCCGATAGTTATATTGAAGGATTCAATATAAAATTCATCTGTAAAATTTGTACAATTAATATAAATTGTTGTTTCAATTTCTGTTGGTTCATTTGTTGAAATATTGGTATGAATAAAGCCCCAAAATAGCATAGAATTATCTTTAGCTACTATTTTTGAAGCATTAGGCCAGGTTACATTATTTCCACTAATAGCTATAGCAAGATCCTGGGGATAAATATTTGATACATTAACTGAAAAATTAGCAACTCCTAACTTATCATTGTAATATGCTAAAACTGCATGTGTTCCATTTTTAAAATTAGAATGGACAGTATTATTTTTATCACCCCAATAGGTTGTAATATTTCCAATTTCAATTGGAGGATCTATTGAAAAATTAAAATAAACCTCTTCTGTAAAATTAAGAGTCTCCCCTAAATCAGTCTCCAATATTATTGGTAAATTAAATGATCCTGTCTTTAGAGCTTTTATAGTTACATTGATAGCAGTAGTATTTCCTGGTTCTAAATTAATAATTTCAGAACTATTTGTTTTTGCTAATTTAATATATTCATCATCTATTTTTGAAAAATTATAAATTGATATATTTATAGATTCATTATATCTATTTGTAATAATAATTGTATAATTTCTATTTTCATTATATTCTAATTTAGATATAGAAAAATTATATGAACTTAAATTAAAAATAGGTTTTAGTGTGTATTTTATCCCAAAAACAAAAGTACAATATATGTCATATGTTTCAGAATATTCATTAAAACTAAAATATACTGTTTTATTCTCTCCATAGGCTTTTGGGGATGGTCTTATTTTAAAAGTGACATTTTCTCCCAAAGGTGCACCTTTTCCATATGAATTACTTTCAATTTCTTCTGAAGCATTAACTTCAACATAAGTGCCTTCTTTTGTAATATTAAATCTAAATTTAAAATATGGAACATAGTTAAAATATTCATAGCCGTCAGCTATTATAATCCTATCTTTTATGTATGGATCCTCTACGTTTGGATATAATTCAAAAAGTGCTTTATATACATCTATATTGATATTTCTTAATCTACTTTCATTATATGAAGTAGTAATATTTGATAAATTGAATACAACATCTGTTTGAGCTGAATATACATAACTAGTATTTATAATCCCGTAAAATATTAGTGATCCATTTGGTTGTAGTGTTGCATTGGTTTTAGAGAATTTAATTAGAGAAGAATTGTATGAGGTTATATTAACATATACACTGTGGTTTTGATAATTTGTTACATTAAAATAGATACTTGAATTCATTCCTGTAAAAGTTTTTATATTAACATCGGCTCCTGATGATCCTAAATTTACTAATTCATAATGATATGAATCAAAATGTTGTTCATTAGCTTTAACATCTTCTAAAGCTAAATTCAATAGTCCTAATACTAAAATAAATCCAATTATGTATTTTTTCAAAGGTAATCACATTAATACTTATTCTTCGCTAGATAAGCCAATAGGGTGTACGAAAATATTTATAATTTATATTTATTTAACCTCAATAATTATTTCTTTGAAATAATTTTTCATAAGATAGGAGAATAAGATGTTAATTAAAAAAGGTGCGGAGGCTAATATATATTTGGATGATTTTTCAAATATTTTTTATAAAGGTCTCAATCAAAAGTTAATTATTAAGGAGAGAATTGCAAAATCTTATAGAAACGAAAAGCTAGATTTAAAATTAAGGAAATCAAGAACTTACAAAGAAGCTAAATTATTACATGAGATGAAAAAAATAGGATTAAACGTACCTCTAATCTATTATCTTGATGAATATAGTATGATCTGTGAATATATCTCTGATGATCGTCTAAAAGATATTATTGATTCAATAGACATTAATGAAGTATTTCAAAAATTAGGTGAGGATGTTGCAAAAATGCACAAAGCTGGCATTATACATGGGGATCTTACTACTTCTAACATTTTAATAAAAGATGGGAATCTTTATTTTATAGATTTTGGATTAGGTTCTTTTTCAGAAATTATTGAAGATCAAGGAGTTGATTTGCTTTTATTTCAAAAAGCAGTAGAGAGTACACATTATCAGTACTATGAGAGAGCAATGAAATATTTTTATAAGGGTTATTCTTCTTTTTGTGAAAATATTGATGATATATTTAATAAAATTGAAGAAATAGAAAATAGAGGGCGCTATAGAATTAGAAAACAAAATTAAGAATAGATATAATTTATGCAATAAATTTTATATAACAAAAGGTTTGAAGCTTAAAAACACTTAATCGGATAAAAAAACAAAAAAATGTAATATTTAAATTTGATATAAGCTAAAAATAATAATATTGACAAATAAAATGGTGATATATGATGGCGCGTCTACATTGTCCTAAAAAAGGTAGTTCATCTTCAACGAGACCGACATGGGCATCTGATCCAGAATGGATGGAATATACTCCTAAAGAAATTGAAAATTTAGTTATAAAATTAGCTAATGAAGGTTATTCTACTTCAGAAGTAGGTATAAAATTAAGGGATCAATATGGTATTCCTAATGTAAAAACTTTTCTTAAAAAAAGTATTTCTCAGATAATGAAAGATAAAGGATTATATCCAGATTATCCTGAAGATTTACTTAATCTAATGAAAAGAGCTGTGAATTTGAGAAAACATATTGAGACAAATCCCAAAGATCTTCACAACAAAAGAGGATTACAACTTATAGAATCAAAGATTAGAAGATTAGTTAAATATTATAAAGCTAAAAAAATATTAGATACTAGTTGGAGATATCGTTACGATAAAGCTAAATTAATTGTTAGATGATGTGAACTCATGCATGAATTACGTAAGTTGTCTCCCTATATTGATGAGGCTTCACAAGTTTTACTAGATTATATCGATAAAAATGAGGTTATTAGGTGTGTTTCGCATCATGATGCAGATGGGATTGCCGCAGCTGCTATAATGACACAAACTTTGCTTCGTTTAGATGCTAAATTCCATCTAACTTGTATGCGAGGTCTTAATACTTCTATTTTAAAAAATTTAAATGAAGAACCATATAATATAATTGTTTTTACAGATATGGGCTCAGGTAGTCTTCATCTAATTGAAAACACGATTTATGACAAAAAGATAATAATTTTAGATCATCATCCTATTTCTAAATCTACTGAAAAATTTTTGCAAATAAATCCTCATTTAGAAGGTATTGATGGCTCCAAAGATATATCTGGAGCAGGAATAACTTATTTATTTTCAAGAACTTTAGGTAATAATACAGATCTTGCACAAATTGCTCTAATTGGTGCATATGGAGATATGCAACTTAGAAAAGGTGCAAGGGGATTAAATAAATTTATAGTTGATGAGGCTCAAAATAACGGTTTTATCAAAGAAAAAAAAGACATTAGACTGTTTGGAAGAGAAAAATATACAATTGATAAAGCATTAGAATATACTTTTGATCCTTATCTTCCAGGTCTATCAAATAACAAAGAGGGTGTAAGAGAATTTTTAGATTCTTTGGATATTCAAGTTAAAGGCCAAAATGGCTATATGAAGATACCTGATCTAGATTATGATGCAAAGAAAAAAATAACTTCAGAATTAGTATTAAAACTTATGAGAGAGGGATTGCCTGCACATACTGCAACCAGGATGATTGGTCCGGTTTATGAAATTTTAGATCTATCTTATGATTTAGGATCAATTTCAGATTATACTTCATTAATTAATGCCTGTGGTAGGATGAATGAGACCTCTAATGGAATATTAATTTGTTTTAATGACAAAAAAGCTATAGATAATTCATTTAGTACTTGGCATGAATATAAAAACGAAATTTGTAATGCTTTAGATTATATAAAAAATAACATTGAAACTAGAGATTCATTTACTATGGTAGAAGGTAGAGAAAAGATTAGTCCTACCCTAGCTGGTGCCTTATCTACAATTTCTATGTTATCTTCTTTAGTTCCAGATGATAAACCCTTTGCAATGGTGACAGAGGCTGAAGATCATTATAAAATATCGATCCGTGGAAACAGTTCACTTATAAAAAGAGGTATTAATTTAGGAGATATAATGTATGATATTTGTTCTGAATTTGGAGGAAATGGCGGAGGACATAACGTAGCAGCAGGTGCTAACATACCTAAAGAAAGATTAAATGAATTTTTAGATGAATTAAATTCTAAAATTTTGAATGTCGATAAAAATGCAGCTTAAGATGAAAGTAGATTATAAAGATGTAGAGAAAGCAAAAAAAATAGCTCAAATATTAGAAGCAGATAATAAATTGGCACCAAAAAATTTAGAAGTATCATCTTTTTATAAAAAAAACAAAGTATATTCAAATATAAAAACTAAAAGAATTGAAACTTTAATATCTACGGCTGATGATCTACTATCTTCACAAAAATTGGCTGAACAAATTTTAGGTGAAAATTAAATATGAAATTGTCATTAGAGGGTTCAATTAAATTTAGCAAGTCTATATCTAAAGATGATATCACACCTATAGTATCCGATCTTAATGATAAATTAAAAGGTGAAATAAAAGAAGAAGATGAAAAACCTTCTCTTATAGTAGATTATAGAATTGATGAAAATACTATTAATGTTAAAATTGAATCTGAAAAATATACTCGTTCTCATGTAGTTCTTTTGAGATTTAAAAAACAATTGGAAAAGAAAATATGTCCAAAAATACGAGCAGGGATAAGGGATATATTAGTATCTCGCTACAATATTTTTTTAGATTCCTTTACTGGTGATATTAATCTGCCTTTAGTTAAAAAAATTGAAAGAGTTGGAGATGATACTAAACTTATTTTTGAAAATTTAAGTGAAAGAGTTATTCAGACAAATGTTATTGATAGGATCATTAAACTAATACAAGAGAAAGTAGTAGCTAAAAAGTATAAGGGTAAAGCAGAATATTGGTCTGAGCTCAAAAGAAGTAAAGAAAAAGAGATGCTATTTGACGCTGATCCTACAAAAAAAGCTCAAGAATTAGGCTGGATGAAAAGGTATCCTGGAGTAGGGCAATGGGTATTTACCCCTCCTCTATCGCATCTTATGCGAAAAATTGAGCATATTACAGTAGAATATATTGCAAAAGAAGTTGGTTTTTCTGAAATAATCTTGCCTAAATTGATACCGCTTGAGATTCACAAAAAAACAGGTCATCTTTTGGGTGTGCCCCAGGAGATGTATTTTGCATCACCTTCAAATAAGCGTGAGTTTGAATATTTTGAGGATATATCTGATAAAATTAAGGTTTATAATGAAATTTTTAATGAAGAAATTCATCAAAAACTAAGACCAGCTATGTATAATCTTTGTTATGCTCAATGTGAATCATTTTATTGGTTTTTCTCAAAAGAAATTATTGATAAAAAAATATTACCTATAAAATGGATTGACAAGAGTGGTCCAAGCTATAGATGGGAAAGTGGTGGAATTCATGGGCTTGAAAGATTAAATGAATTTCACAGAATAGAATTTGTTTGGTTGGGAGAGCCTGAAGATGTCATAAAAATTAGAGATGAGCTTTTGGAAAAATCATTACATGTTTTAGATGATATTTTTGAGCTAGAGTGGAGATGTGCAGAAGTTATGCCAGTATATCTTGCACATGAAGGCAAAATGGATTTCAATGGTACAAAAGAAGGTGCAATTGGAACAATTGATCTTGAGACATATCTTCCATATAGAGGAGACAGAAAAACTTCAGAATGGCTTGAAGTTTGTGCATATAGTATCCATAAAGATAGATATACTTCATCTTTTAAAATTAAAGAGAAAAAAAATAGAGATTTATGGACTGGATGTGTTGGAATAGGACTAGAGAGATGGATAGCTTCATTTTTAGCACAAAAAGGGTTTGATTTTGACAGATGGCCTGATAAATTCAAAAAGATAGTTAAAAAATTGCCTAAAGTTCCAAAATTAGTAACTTGGCCTTAAAACTTAATTAGAATTTTATTTTTCAGTTAACAAAAATATTTCATCCTAAATTTTTACAAAAAAGATATAAGTTGATTATAACTATTCTAAATTGTTAGTATATTTATTTAGTTCTTGAATTGATAAAGAATATATGTAAATAATAGGTGCTTTGGATGGTAAGCCTCAGCGAGATATTTGCTCGTAGATTTTCAAAAAAAGAATCTAAAGATACACCTAAAGTTATGCTAGTAGATGATTCAAAAGTCATGCTTGATATGTTGGCTGATATATTTGAAAAAGAAGGTTTTGAAATTTTAAATAAAATAAGAAATGCAGATCAGGTAATTGAGCAATATAATAAATTAAAGCCAGATCTAGTTGTTATGGATATTGTGATGCCAAATATAGATGATGTAGATTTAGTAAAAGATTTAATTAAAGAGGATTCTAAAGCTAAGATAGTTGTATGTAGTGCCTTGTCTCATGATTCCCTTTTGATTGAAGCAGTAAGAGTGGGTGCAAAAAATTATATCACAAAACCATTTCAATCAAAAGAAGTAATTGAAGCTGCAAAAAAAGCCCTAAACTTGTAATTATTCTTTTTGTTGCTGATATAGTCTTTTAATATCATCTAATGAATTTATATCTTTTTCTGATTTGTCTTCTCTTATCTTTACAAACCTAGGAAATCTAAGTCCAAATCCAGCGCTATGCTTTTCTTTAGGAGAAGCTTGAATCTCTTCATAAATTATCTCAAATACTATCTTTGGTCTAAACCAAACATCTGGCTCAATATAAGATATAATCTTTTCATTTTTCTCTTGAGTTTGATAATCCTTTAGAATTTCAGTTAACTCTTCTAAATCCGTATCTTTAAGCCCTGCACCCAATCTTGATATTGTTTTAAAATGATCGTCATCTTTTATTGCCAACAAATAACTTCCAAAACTACCACTACGTCTACCTCTACCATAGTAGGCGCCTACTACTGCAGTATCTATAGATTCTGTAGTAGGTTTTAATTTCATCCATAAAAACTCTCTTTTTCCAGCTCTGTAAGTTGAATCAAGTGATTTTGCAAGTAAACCTTCATGTCCCATTTTAATTGCATCTTTTAGAAAATTCATAATCTCTGATTTGGATGAAGATATAATTTGGGTGACTAATTTTATTTTATCACTTTTTTTTATTATTGATTCTAAGGTTGATCTTCTTTTTTCATAATTGTGATCAATTAACATTTCATCATTTAGATACATGATATCAAATAAATGTAATTTAAGAGGAATCTCCAAAGAATACTCATCTATATGATACTTACGTCTTCTTCTTAATACTTTTTGAAAAGGTAATGGTTTTTTTGTTTCTGTGTTATATGCTACGAGTTCTCCATCTATTATGAAATTTTTCTCATCTATTTCAGATTCAATAGCTTCTACTATCTCTGGAAATGCTTCTGTAATATCATCAAATCTTCTAGTAAATAATTTTATCCCTGAATTTGATTTATGCGCTTGAATTCTCATACCATCTAGTTTAATTTCATATGCTGCAGTCTCCATTCTGCTCATTATATCATCTAAATTTTCTGAACTTTGAGCAAGCATTGGGTTGATTGGTCTATTTATTTTAATTTTTAGGTTTTTTAGTCCCTCTTCTCCTTCTTTTATTGCTACCTTGCATACATATGGAAAATCATTAGTTAACATTAATGCCCGATCAATTAGTTCTTCATCTAATTCAAATGTCTTTGCTAATGCTTCTTTGAGTCGACCATGCCCTATTCCAATTCTTAAATCGCCTAAAATTGTTCTAATAATGTATTTGCCTTCAATTGGTTTGGCAATGGTGAGAAGTTCTGAAATTAAATTTAATTTACGATCTTGTGATTTTTCTCCCACAATTTCTGGCAATTTTCTTATGTTTTTTAAGACTTTTTTGACAGTTAACACTCCACTAAAAAGCGTAGACTGTTTTTTTTTAGATAAAAATTCTTTAGTTAACTTTCCTAGATCACCAACTTTTTTGAATTTCTTTTTAACATCATCTAAATTGTATCCGGTTGAGGTGGCAATTGATTTTTTAATTAACTCAATCCCTATACCTAATTCTTTTTTCTCAAAAGAAGCATAAACTTCACCTTGTAAAAGTAAAATTATATCCTCAATTTCTTTATCTGTTATTTCATGTAGGAAATCTGAAATAATCTTAGTTTTCTCAAGATAACTATCTTCAGATTCTAATTTATCTAATATATTTGCAAGTTTTATATATTCCATCTAAATTCACTAAATTGTCTAATTATTTCTGTTTGGATTCTTTTTTTTATAAATTCTTCTCGTAGATAATTCATAAATTTATTTAATTCTTTTTTGTCATATTCAAATTTAAGATCATTATATTTGATTTTTAGAAGTATTAGGTTTTTGCTATCTAATGAAGGCACTAAAGAATCAATTTTTGGATTAAAATATTTTTTAAAATCTTCTTTTGGTTTTTTGGACTCTCCAATTTCTTTAAGGATATAACATATCTTTCTAACTTGTTGCCATAAAAAGTTAGGTGCAGAAACATCTATTGTAACTATATCTGAGTTCTTTTGAATTTTAATTTTTGAAATTTCTCTTATAAAGTTTTTATTTTTATCTTTTGTAAAATTATGATAGGATTTTGTGCCTATAAATTCTTTGGAAGCTTGTCTCATTTTTTTGATATTTAGGTTCTTTTGAAAAATAATATATCTGTAAGTTTTAGATAAAGCCATTCTAGGATCAAAATTATTACTAACTTCTGCTTTTGCTAATATTCGTATATCATCAGGTAGGTAGTGATTAATTTGTCCTAAAAATATTTTCTTTTTGTTTTCTATACATAAAACTTGTTGCAAGGCTGATACACCTTTGTCAGTTCTACTTGCAAATTTCAGCTTTGTGTGTTCATTTGATTTTAGAATTTTTGATTTTAAAAATGATGACATTAATTTAGAAGCTACTGTTTCACAATTAGGTTGAATTTGAAGCCCATGATATCTTTTACCGAAATACGCTAGATGTAGTGCAGTTTTCAACTTTTTTCAGCTCATTTTTATTTTTTAGATCAACTTAATAATTATTATAAAATAGTCATATTTTTCTTATAACTAATGTATGATTTATATCAAAATACTGAGTTTAAGTTAGCTTCTGTTCAGAGGCGAATTATTGCTTATATTTTGGATTTAGCAATTATTTCAGGAATTACAACTATAGTTGTAGGTTTTTTATATCTATTTTTGCCTATGATATCTGGATATAGTTTAAATGTTATATTAGCAGTTATGATATTAGTTATCTATTTTTTCTCACTTTTTTATTTTATAATTTTTGAATTGCTATACGGACAAACTTTGGCTAAGATAATTTTAGGATTGTATGTCTATAGATCTGATTTATCACTTCCTTCTTTTGAAAATATTTTGTTGAGAAATTTAATGCGAGTTTTAGATTCATCTTTTAATATTCTGATGCTTCTTATAATGTATAGCCAATATATTGGAGTGGCTATATTTTTGATATACCCTATAGGTATAATTTCGATGATTAGTCTCACTGACAAACATCAGAGAATTGGTGATTTTGTAGGAAATACTATTGTAGTGCAGAAAGTTACAAAAGAGCCAATGATAGTTCAAAAACCAATAAATTTGATTAATGAATTTCAAAATAATCTAGCGCATCTAAATAGTAGATACACTATGGGAGGTATACCACAGCAAACATTTGAGTATTATAAGAAATATTACGAAGATAAGATCAATGAATATAAAATTTTGAATTTAAAAAGAGATCTGGAGAAAAAATTATGATAGATCATTATATTCCAAAAATTCAATTAAAAAAACATCTAGATAAATCTCAACGAGAATTTGAGTTTGAAAAAATACAAAATAGAATAGAAAAATTTTCTTCTCTTATTAATGATGTTTTAATTGCAGGCGGTTTATTTAACTTTTCAAAAAAGTCAAGAAAAGAGTTTATTGATATTCTAAGTCAAATAAAAAGAGATAAGTTGTCAATTTTGCCTCAAGCTAATTTAGATCAAAATATGGGATATTTATTTATGGAATTAGATAATCTAGATTTTAGAGCTTCAAAAATAGTAAAGAAGTATAGAAGAGCTAAAATTAGAAATTTTTTGAAATTTGGATTTCCAAAGGTATTTAGAAAGAATGTAAATTTGTTTTTAGTATCTTCTTTACTTTTTTTTATTCCTTTTTTCTTAAGTATGATCTTAACTGCTGAATATCCTGATCAGATGTATTCAATTTTTGGAAGTATGTGGAAAGAGCCACCTCAGACTTCAGAGGAATTACAACCCATAATTTCAGCTTTAATTATTCAAAATAATATAAATGTAGCTTTATTGATGTTTGGGCTAGGTTTTCTTTTAGGTATAGTGACTATTTTTCTCCTAATTTATAACGGACTTGCTATAGGATATGCTGTGGGTTATGTACTTATCTCTGGAAGAACTAGTGGAGTTGAACTTGCAGCATATTTGCTTCCACATGGTTTTATTGAGATACCTGTAATTATTATTGCAGGGGCATCAGGTCTTAAATTAGCTTATTCTGCTACAAATTTGATCTTCAGAAAAATAGATCAGGCAGTAGAAAATGCAAAAGAATCTCTTTATCTCTTTTGTGGTGTTTTTTTATTAGTTTTTGCAGGTATAATTGAAGGTTATTTTTCTTTTACTTCACGTCTGAGTAGTTCTTTTGGTATAATTTTGAGAATAATAATTTCTTTTGTTATACTATTTTGTTTGATATTTTATCTAATGCAAAAAGAAGAAAAAAAAGAAAAACTTGATTTAGATTATAAAAAAGATACTAACTATGAAATAGAACTTTATAGGGGAGAAAATGAGTTTGTGAAATATTCATGTGATTTTTATTGGTCATATGGTGATAAAAAAAGTTATTTTCACAGTGGAAAATTATATTTATCAAGTTATAGGTTAATTTTAATTCCAGCAGGTGTAGATAATTATTTTGAGATATTTATCCCTTTTGTTAAGTCAGTTGATTTATATGAGAGTATAATACATTTTGAGATGATAGATAAAGTTGAAAATTTATTTTTGGATATAAAATCAAAACAAGGACTTTCAAATATTAGAAAACTTTCAAAAAAAGTTTATAAAAAAGTATTAGATTACCTAAATTGCCAAGATTCTAATTTAATAAATTTAGCAAATGATGAGGTATCTAAATATCAAAAGAATATTGATAATATCTTTTTAGAACTTGATAAAAAAGATATAGAACCCAAATTGAAAAAAGAAATTTATGATGAATTTAATATTATTAAAGAAGAGAAAAAATTTCTTGAATCTCTAATTTCGGTGAATTAGTTTGGAGTATTTAAAATGGAAAGAGATCTATCAAGATATACAGAGAGATTTTTCATATGGTTATCAAAAAGAGGTAGAAGCTAGAGATTTTTTAGCAGATAATTTAAAATCAGACATCTTTGATCTAAAACCTTTGATCTATAAAAAAGATGTGTTAGTATGTGGAGCAGCTCCTTCTTTGAAATCTGAAAATTTAAACTCAAAGAAAGTCATTATTGCAGCTGATGGAATTACTAGTTTTTTTTTAGAGAAAGAAATATATCCAGATATAATAGTTACAGATTTAGATGGAAAAATTGAGGATTTAATTAAGGCTAATTCTTTGGGAAGCAAAGTTGTCTTACATGCACACGGTGATAATATATCTAGGATCAAAAAATACTTACCTAAATTTAGATCAGTATATGGCACAACTCAAATTGAACCCAAAGATTATATAGTGAATTTTGGGGGTTTTACTGATGGAGATAGGGCTATTTTTTTAGCAGAAGAGTTCAAACCAAAAAGTATTACTCTATATGGTATGGATTTAAATTCAGAGATTGGAAAATATTCTTATATTTATGATTTAGAGACTAAAAAGAAAAAATTAAAATGGGCAGAGTATCTAATTAATTATCTATCTAAAAATTCTAATGTAGATATTCGTTATGGGTAATATACATGGATAGAGCAAAAAAATATTTTTCAGATAAAGTTTCAGATCGAGAACGTGCTATATTTGAGGGGGGAATAAGTTTAGGTGCTATATATCACCAATTTGTAGGGATGCCTATATCTAAAAAGACAAATTTTAAGATATTAGAAGATACTATCAAAGATAGTATCAAAAACCAACCCTATATCCAAAATGCAAAAGTCAAAATAAATAGAGAATTTATAAATAAAGATAAATCAGATGAATATAGCTATCATAATTTAGAAGGTAGAATGTTAGAAATATCATTGAAAGTAAAATATAATCTAGAGGAAATTCAAATGAGATGCAAATATATTGAAGAATTAGATTATCCTTTGATGTATATTGAAGATTAAAGAAAAATTACTTATGAAAAAACTTAATTATATCGTCATCTTCTAAATTAGCATTTTTAGAGATCTTTCGCTTTTTATTCACATCATATGCAGTAATCAGATTCTCTCCGATATCACTATGAATTTTGTAAGCCAAATCTGCCGTTGTTGCCTCATTTTTAAGTAAATATACATCAGGTAAAATATTCCCATCTTTATCTGTATATTTATTTTCATCTTCTACAGGATAGGCAGCTTTTAATTTTAATATATCAAATATTGCAGTATTAATTACTTTTTGCACTCCTGTAGATTTTAGTTCATCTAAAACCTTATTTTGAATTATATCTAGAGCTTTTTTTTGTTGTAGAGACATTTCTTTTTTAATTTTAAAGTTTGAATCTCCTGGTAGGTATTTAATTAGACCTTCTTTTTGGGCTTTTTTTAAAATTAATTCAGCTTCAGCACATACAGGTATAATTGTAAGATCTAAAAATTCTTTTTTTAATCTCTCAAAGTTTTCTTTGCCTTTCTTTAGATCAAATTTATTTGCAGCTATAATTGTTGGCTTAGTTTTTTTTCTAATAGCTCTAACTATTTCAAATAGCTTTTGATCGTCTATTTTTTTAATTTCTATCTTAAAATCTTTCAAAACAGATGTAATATCATTTAGGGAAATTGCAAGTCCACTTAATTGTTTAAATAATAAATCATCTAATTTTTCATTTGAATATTGTGCTCGCTTTGAAATTCTATCCCATCTTTTTTTTACTATACTTAGGAGCCATTGATCTATCTCATTTTCTAGGAAGGAAATATCTTTTTTTGGATCATAGCTTGCATCAGAGACAACTTGTCCTT
>CAYQAE010000035.1:0-1256 GCA_964415445.1 uncultured archaeon
TCTTCTTTGAGCTTTAATTTGCTTTCTCTGAATTCAATATCTTTTTCTTGTTTTTCTAATTTGGTTCTAAAATCATCTAATTCCTTTTTTAAATCTAAAGCTTTCTTTTTCTCTTGATGAATTTTTTCTTTTTCTTGCTTTTTTTCTTTTTCCTCTTTTTCTTTTACTTTCTCTTTTTCTTTTTTAACTCTCTCAAGTCTATCTTGCTCTTTGCTTTTCTCATTTTTTCTTTTTTCTTCTGCTTCTTTTACTTTTTTGTTATGTTCGTCTATTTTTTCATAAAAATCATTTGAAAAAGATATAAATGAATTCATAATAGCTCTCGCTTCATCTTCTTCTATATCCACTAGATCATGAGATATAAAAAAAGATTTGTATATCTCTATAGCTTTTTCAAAATTATCATCATCTTTTCCTAAAATATATCGGTCATATAATGATTCAAAAATTTCTAATAAAGATTTATCAGAAGAATCACCTATCTCTGCTAGATAAAGTTTTTCTAACATCTCATACAATGCATCTGTAGCAGTTAAGATTGCTAAAGAAAAAAATCCTTTTTCAAAAGCATTTTTAGCTAATAATATTTTTTCATATGTTTTTTTGGAGACATTATCATTTAAATCTAATTTTAGCTCTTTGACTTTTGTTTTAGATATTATATCAAGTAATATTGGTCTAAATTCATAATAAATTTCTCTAATTTTTTTTATATAATCTAGACGCTTATAACCTTGAACTGACATATCATCTGAAATTTTTACATAACTATCAAGAGATTCTTTTAGCTGATCAATATCTTCATAATCTTGAAGTTGATGAACTATTTCTAATCCATATTTCAAAAGTTCTTCTGCTAATTTTCTACTCTTTTTTATTTCATCAGGAGAAGGAGAAATAGGTAATAAAGAAGCATCTTCTTCGCAAGTGTCTAGGGCATCTTCAAAATCCTCAATTAAAGCTTCTATATCTGTCATTTTAATAATCACTAATTAAGTATTATATTTATTTTACTAAAAGATTTTAATAAATTATACTTATTTTGGAGAATATAATGTTGCACCCTTATCAGCACTAGCTACAAAAGCTGAATATCTTGATAACCATCCAGATTTAACTTTAGGTTTAAATGGTCTTAATTTTTTTCTTCTTTTTTCTAATTCTTTATCTGATAATTTTACATTTATTTCTTCTTTATCTACATCAATTTCAATTATATCTCCTTCTTTCAATAGACCAATTTCTCCACCTGATGC
>CAYQAE010000035.1:1266-10444 GCA_964415445.1 uncultured archaeon
AGAGATATGTCCTATACATAAACCCCTAGTTCCTCCTGAAAATCTACCATCTGTAAGTAGCGCTGCTTTAATATCAGCTCCAGATATTGCAGAAGTAGGTGCAAGCATCTCTTGCATACCGGGACCCCCTTTGGGCCCCTCATAACGTATAACTACAACATCACCATCTTTTACTTTTCCACCTAAAATACCGTCTAAAGCTTCCTCTTGAGAATTAAATATCTTTGCAGGGCCATTAAATTTAAACATATCGCGCTCTACACCACTAGTTTTTAAAACTGACCCATTTTTTGCAATATTCCCAAAAAGAATAACTAAACCCCCTTTTTGAGAAAATGCTTTATCTAGTGTTCTTACAATATCACCATCTGGATCAGGAGAATTTAGAACATAATCTTCTAATTTACCATAAACTGTTTTTGCATCTAAATCCAAAATTGTATCTTCTTTTTTTGAAATTTCCTTCAAGATTGTACCCATACCACCTATTTTGTGGACATCTTCTATATGAACTTCACTTCTTGATGGTGCTATTTTTGTAATATTAGGAGTTCTTTTTGAAATTTCATTTAGATCAGATAAATTATAATCAATACCTGCTTCATGTGCTAAAGCTAGAAGATGTAGGACAGTATTTGTTGATCCACCCATTGCCATATCCAATATAAATGCATTATTCAGTGATTTTTTAGTTAAAATATCCAATGGCCGTGTTTTGTTTTTCATCAATTCAATTAATTTTTGTGAAGCATTTTTTACAAAGCTAATTCTTTCTGGATTTATTTCAAATTGTCTTATTTTTTCATTATCTCGAGTAGTAGCAGGTATAGTACCATTTCCAGCTAAAGCAAATCCTAAAACTTCACCAATACAATTCATAGAATTTGCAGTAAACATACCAGCGCAACTACCATAACCAGGACAAGCTTTCTCAGTTAAATCTTTCAATTCGTCTTTAGTTATCTTACCTACACTCTCCCTACCTACAGCTTCAAAAACAGAGATAAGGTCGGTGTTGCAACATCCCGATAACATTGGACCCCCGCTTACATAAATAGATGGTATATTTATTCTCACCATTGCATTATACATGGCAGGGACAATTTTATCACAATTTCCTATCCCTATCCAAGCATCTGGTGGATGAGCCCCTAAAATTGTTTCAATTTGGTCTGTAATTAATTCTCTTGAAGGTAAAGAATATTTCATACCAAAATGGCCCATAGCAATTCCATCACAAACCGCTCCACCTATATTAGTATACCAAACATTTACTCCAAGATTCTCTAATTCTTTCTTTACAATAGAACCAAGCTTATCTAAATGAGCATGACCAGGTATTTGAGTGGTATAAGAATTAATTATGGTTACAAATGGTTTTTCAACTTCATCAATATATTTAATTACACCTTCGGCAAGCATTAAGGAGATATTAGGTAACATACGGCTACCTTTTTTATATATTCCACTACCTTTTTTTCGAAGGTTTTCAATTCCCTGATTAATTTCTTTTGGCATCTAAATTCCTCCAAATTAAATAAGAATATATATTTTAATTTATTTTTTCAAGTTTTTGAACTAATATTGAAAATAGATCGTTTTAAAATAAAAAAATAAGCTTAATTTTATGAATAACCTATCAGTTCTTCTTCATCAACCATGTTAGAACCTAAAGTAAACATTAAATCATCAATCTTTTCGGATAATGCTTTAGCAGATTTATCTAACTTTGACATTGCTATAATATTTGCTACTTTAAGCAAAGAATTTTCTGGAAGGTTATCATTTTTCACAAAATCTTTTGCTACCTTCATTATTTCTTTTACATCATCTACTACTTCTTTTATCGACATGTATATCCCTAAACTACCATATTGTAGCTGTTATATAAACCTTATTGTATGCACAATTAAAATTTGAATTGAATACTAAGTAATGACTATAATGTTTTATATCAAAGACGAATTATTCTAAAATGGCCTAATTTAACATCAATGCTCTATACTAAACTAAATCTAAAAAAATAATCTAAAAACATCTAAATAATAATTTTAAAAAAAAATAATTTTACCAAACTTTTAAATGTATTAGCAGTTTAATTAATTTAGGTGATCAAATGTCTCTTGAAGCAGAAACTGTACAACTTCTTATGATGGCAAATGGTGGTGCAATACTTGCAAACATATTTTTGAAAAGAATTCCACTCATTGGAAGAGTTATAGAAATATTATTGGATATTATAATATTTTGTTTAGGCATTGCACTTTTGACAATCGGTGCTCTTTGGATGAACGATGCATCCTTTATAACAACCTAAAGTAATAATTATCAAAAATTTTCTTTTTTTTATTATAATTATGTCTAATTTTATCTCAACTTTATGTCCTGCCCTAGATGATTTATTAGGCGGAGGAGTGGAAAAAAGAACTATTAATCAGATTTATGGGGATTTTGCTACTGGAAAAACTGCTTTATGTATCCAAACTGCCAAAAAAGTTCTTTTAGATGGTAAAAAAGTAATTTATATTGATACTGAATCAGGATTATCTATAATTAGAATTAAACAAATTTTAGAAAATAAATTTGAAAACCTAAAAAATAATTTAATTATTTTAGAACCCACAAATTTTGAATCTCAGCATAATGATATAATCAATTTAAAAAAAATAGTTGATGAAAATTTTGAACTAATTATAGTTGATTCATTAGCTTCTTTGTATCGTCTAGAGTCTACAAACCAAGAAGAGAGAGTATTGATGAGTAGAGAATTAGGAAAACAACTTGCGATTTTGACAGGTGTTGCTAAAAATAAAAATTTAGGAGTCTTAATAACTAATCAAGTATATGAAAATATCGACAAAAAAATACTTGAACCAATTGGTGGCTCTATCATAAAATATTGGTCGAAAAATATAATAGAGCTTTCAAAAAGTAAAGATTCAAAAAGACGTGTTGCAAAATTAATTCGACATAGGTTTCTACCACCGAATATAGAAGCGGAGTTTGAGATTACAAATAGGGGTATTGAAGAGATAAGGTGAGATTATGGCTACAAAAGATATTAGAGATCTAGGAATACTTATAACATTAATAGGTGCAATTTATACTACTCTTTCTGTAATTTTGGGAGAGAATCTTTTATATGGAATTTTTGCATTAGTTAGTGGTGGATTTTTAATCCTTCTAAGTTTATTATTAACAGAGCAAAAATCAGTCAGAAAAACTAGAACTAGGCGAAAAAAAAGAGAGACAAAAAGAGCAGCTCTATATCGAGTTTCACCAAAGACCGAACAGAAGATGCCGGGAGAAAAAATATATTATACTACTTCAATTACAAACCTTCTATCTGATAAAATATCAGGGAAAATTGAAGTTTCTATACCTGAAGGGTGGAAAATTGATAAAAAAGAAATTGATTTTGGGCCAGTGAAAAAGGAAGAAACTGAAGATGTAGGATTTGAAGTAGAAATCCCAAAAGATGCAAAATTAGGTTTTGTATATAAAGTTAATATTAAAATATCATTTTTAGATTATTCACATGAATTATCTGCAGTAGTTGAACTTCTAAGCCAAGAAGATGAACTTTTAACTATAGAAGAAGACGAAGAGATCATGCAAGCATTAGAAGGGAAATAAATTCCCTTTTAAATATTTTTTTATATTAAATGTACCCTCTCTTTGATAAAAACTATTAATAACCTAAATTATGCTAAAATATGAAATGTAGACATTGTAAAAACAACATGGATATTCAAATAAGTGCAAAATACAGACAAGATACAGAAGAAGAAATTTTTTTGAGATATAAATGTAAATTTTGCAATTCAGAAAATGAAATAGAAATCTCCAAACAACAAAATATGTTTAAAAATCTAAACTTCTAAGCAATAATACAAAGGAGACTTCAACTTGAAGTATAAAATCTCAGATAAATCACTTCTCATAAGAGGATATGAAAGAGTACATATTCTTGAAGGAAAATGTCAAATTAATTTTAAAGAATTTAAAAAAAATGATTTTATTCACATCCCCCAATCAAAATCAATAGAAATTATACCAGATGGGGTATGTGAACTTGAATTAGATAAAAATAAAGCTAGGGAGATAAAAACTCCTAAATATTTTAAAAAAATTCCTAAACTACTTAAAAAAATAGAAAATAAAGCAACAATACTAGTTTTGGGCGAATCTGATGTAGGAAAAACTAATCTAATTATTCAACTTGCAAACCTTTTATATGATAGAGGAAAAAAAATAGGGATTATAGATTCAGATATAGGCCAATCTGATATAGGAATTCCAGCATGTATATCTTATGGTCATCTAGATTCAAAAAAAGTATTTATGGATGAAATTTCACCTAAAAAGTCATATTTTGTAGGAGCAATATCTCCAAACGACCATCTAATAGATATGATAGTTGGCACAAAAGAAATGCTAAATTATGCAAAAGAAGAAAATTGTAATCAGATTTTTATAGATACAACTAGCTTAAATACTAGAGAAATTGGAAGAAAGCTAAAGCGAGCAAAAATAAACTATATAAAACCAGATTTAATTATAGCAATTCAAAAAGAAAATGAATTAATTCATTTAACTAAAAATTATCCTAATGCTGTTAATATTAAACCCTACAAAAATATAGGGCATAAATCAGAAGAGGCTAGATTTTTATTAAGAGATAGAAGGTGGAAAAAACATTTTGAAGTTACAAAAGAACATATAATTGAATTAGACAAAATAAGATTACTTAACACGGTTTTAGGATCAGGTGTGCCTGTTAGAATTTCTGGCAGGAAATTTATAACTGAGATGGTCGGTTGCAAAGTTGTCTATGCAGAAGAGGTTGCAGAAGGATTTTTTGTGGTAATTGATGGCAATCCCACAAAAAACTACTATGAAATATATAAAATGCATAAGATAGGTTTTGAAGTTGGGCTTTTGATAGGATTAGTCGATAAAGATTCACAGTTGATAGGTGTAGGGATAATCAAACAAATTGATTTTAAAAAGAAAATAATGGAGATAATATCACCAATTGAGAGCATTAAGAATGTATCTAGCATTTTAGTTGGAGAAATTCGCCTAAGCCCAATTGGAGATGAAATTGGAAAAATTAAGGCAGGATCAGTATAGATATGTCAGCTAAAGATTTTATAACAATAATAAGACCAGTCAACTGTACTATGATGTTTGTAGCTACTTTTATAGGCGCAACAATAGAATTTAATAATTTTGAAATCATATCAATCATAGCAGGTGTGGTTGCGTTTTTAATAGGTGCAGGAGGTAATGTAGTAAATGATTATTTTGATATAGAAATTGACAAAATTAATGCACCAAAAAGACCAATAGCTAGTGGTAAAATATCAAAAAATGTAGGGCTAGTATATTCAATCATACTTTTTATTTTAGGAATTAGTTTTTCTCTGTTTTTAAACTATATTTGTATATTTATAACAATTCTAAACAGTTCAATCTTAATTTTATATGCAAAAACACTAAAGAAAAAAGAATTAATTGGCAATATCTCAGTTGCATATCTTATGTCATCCTTATTTGTATTTGGTGGTTTTGCTGCAGGATCAATAAATATTGTAATATTTTTAGGTTTTTGTGCCTTTTTTGCAGGAGTTGATAGAGAAATAACAAAAGATATAGAGGATATAGAAGGCGACCAAAAAAGTTTAGCTAAAACTCTTCCAATAAAACGTGGAAATGAATTTAGTGCAAAAATAGCCAATTTAAATATAATTTTTGCTATTATAATAAGTCCTCTTCCATATATTTTAGGTTATCTTAATATTTTATATCTAATTTTTGTAATTTTTGCTGATTTTGGATTTATTTTATCTGCTATAAAACTTAATAAAGATTCATCATCAGATAATGCCAAAAAAGTTGAGCTGAAATTAAAATTAAGCATGTTTTTAGCTTTAATTGCATATATTTTAGGTATAATATAGAAATAGAAATTTTTTGATAAGTATTTTAAGTACTAAAATAATATTTTTATATAATTTTTAGATGATTTAATCGTCTTTTTTATTCTAAATATGATATATATGCCTCTTTAGGAGTCTCAAATTCACCTTTGTTAAGTTTATTATCTAAAAACTCTAAATAATTTTAAGGTGAAAAATATTACAGAAAATAGAGAAAAAGAAAATTTTGATTTAATAACTTTTGTAGAAGATATTGAAAGCCTCTTTGAAATAAAAGAATCTTTCAAAAAGATGATGGCAGAATCTTTAGAAAAATTTAAGGAGATAATAGATTCTTCAGAAATTGAAACTAAACAAGAAATTAGAAATAGAAAATGTGAAAAAATAATTAACAACAGTAAAAGGAAAGAAAAAACTATAGGATATCTTTTAGATATAATAAATCCATATAGTAGTCTCTTGATTCATCTACTTCATAATAGATCTATTAAGATGGTAAAAAAATCCTTAGAATACATCGAAAAAGGATCAAGAAAAACCAGAATAGAAAATATGATAGATAGATATTCTAAACGACAAAATAAAATACCTAAACTGAAAAAAATAATCAAAAACATTGATAAAAAAAGAAAATCAAAGATAGGCAAATATTTAGTAAAATTAATTCCCTATTTTACTAGAAAAAAAATATATGATGATTCTGAAGAAGTAAAATCTATTCTCAAAACAATCAATAAAAAAGAAATGAAATTATTAATAGAAATTCTAAAGATAGGAGAATGGATTGCTCCAACAAGAATAAAGATCATAGAAGAAAAATGGAATGAACTACAATAAAAATAATCATTTTTACTTATTTTTTTTATTTATAAAAATTTTTATATGAAACCTTTTTTATCCTATTTTGAAGTGGAGCAATACTATGAAAAACAAAATAATACTATGTATCTTTATTTCAATTTTTAGCATGTCACAAGTAATTTGTGAAACACAAGAGAATCTAAAGATAGATATTGCCACAACAGACAAATATCCTAATGTTAATCAAACTTTCAAACTTCAAGTAACTATAACAAACCAAAAATCTGAATCAATAACTAGTAGTAATAATTATATAATAGAAGTAATTTCACAAACGAATGATACTAATATTGAATATATAAGTGACCCAAACTCTACATTAGATTCCTCAGAAATAAGAACTGAAGAGTGGGAAGTCAGCTTCAATACAAGTGGAATTAAAATATTTAATTTTCGTTTTGATAGTTCACAAGGAGATAGTTTTGATATTGACTTTGAAGATTCATATAACATAGAAGTTGGAAGTACTGATCAAGAACCTGGTGAGAGAGACGAAGATGTAGGATTTGAAGGTCCAACTAACTCTACTTCTACCGATTTTATTACAGAAATTGGTGGAACTGGAGCGATAGTAGCTGTATTTGGTATTGCCTTTTTAACTTTAGGTTATCTTCTAATTAGTAAAATGTATTCTCATAAAAAAGAAGTTTAAAGCGGTCTGGTATTTGTTTTTTGCCATTCTTTCATATTTTTTAAGATCTTTCTGCTCTTTGCACTGTCACTAACTAAATGTTTAACCATTTCTATATCAAATTCAAAGTATAAAGATATTTCAGCTGCAATCTCTTCATTTTGAGAAAATATAAATTCAATATATGGAATATAATCAGAAACTACGTCTTTAAAAGAAGCGTGTGTCTTTTGTCCTATTTTAGCTATTATTGCTCTCTGAATTTTTCTGGATTTTGAAGATTTTTTCAAAGCTGTAAATATCTTTGGAGGCATAAACCTCGAAAATTTATTATCATGGATTCGGGACAGAGCCACATTAGAAGTCATAAGGGTTATAGCATATTTCCATAGATGATACATCTGTTTTCTCTTTGCTATTGCCAAATATATATCTGCCTTTGATAAAGCTTCATATGCATTTGCAATATCCCCAATATCTGTGAATGTTTTTGGCATATTTTCTTCAATCCAAAGCAAAAAAGTATCAGGTGGTGTATCACAATCAATATATGCGTTTTTTGCATCTTTTGCAGTCTCTGCTTTTAAAATTCTACCCAGCACCTTAAAAATATCAACTTCATAATCTTTTGAATATAACCTATCATAATCTTCTTCTGTAACATTACTACCTGCTAAAGATTGCATAGCACCTAGTGCAGATCTTAGATCTCCGTTTGATGTTTTTGCTATTTTTGACAATACCCTTACATCTATATCTAATTCTTCTTTATTTTTTATCTTCTTTAATATACTTAATATCGAATTCCAGGCATGTCTTCTAAATTTTATTACTTTAGATATGCCTCGAATTGAGTTAGGTACTTCCCAATATTTATTTGCAGTCATTATAATTGGAAATTTGGTATTTTTAATTAAGCTATAAATCGCCTTAGCTGCTCCTTTGTCTTCTCTTCCATATAAATTATCTATTTCATCTAAAATAATTAATCTTTTACCAGTAGATCCAGCTAAAAGCGTTCCCGTTTGTGATGCAGTTTTTAATACTTTTTCAATAGATTTTTTTGTTCTGCTGTCTGATGCATTCAATTCAATAGTATCTAGATCATATTCTTGTGATATAACATGAGCTAATGTAGTTTTACCTACTCCAGGCGGGCCTGTAAGTAAAATAGCTTTATTTTCTTGGTTATTCCAACTTGAAAACCAATCTATAACTTCTTTTACAACTTTCTTTTGCCCTTCCATTTCATTTAGATGCTTTGGTCTATATTTATCAACTAAAAGATACATTAACTTCGACCTATAATACAAAATTGAGCTAATAGTGCATCTAATTGAATAAATTCATTTCCACCTTCTAACAATCTGTAATCAAATTCTGCAATTTTGTCAATTAATTGAGCTTTTTTTGCCTCATCTATATCCAAGTTAAATACTTCTTTATAAATTTGAGAAATTATCTCCTCACCTGATATACCTTTAATTAGTAAATCACGAATTTTTTCTCTTGATTTTAAAAAATGGCCAGAAAATGAATCCAAAAGAATTTCTCTTATCTCTTTTGGACTAATTTGCGATGATATCTGATAAATTGAATCTGCAGAAACTTTACCCATAGATGCTGCAGCTTGCAAAGTATTTAGAGCTTTTCTCATATCTCCCTCTGCTACATAAATTATAGCATTTTTTGCATCTTCTGTCACATCTAAATTTTCATTTTTTATAATCTCATCTAGTTT
>CAYQAE010000035.1:10454-19143 GCA_964415445.1 uncultured archaeon
AATCTCTTTTTCACTTAATCTTGAAAATCTAAACATTGCACATCGAGATTGTACCGGCTCTATAATTTTATTAGAATAGTTACACGATAAAATAAATCTACATGCAGATGAATATAACTCCATCACTCGCCTTAGAGCATGTTGCGCATCTGATGTAGTATTGTCAACTTCATCTAAAAAAATTAATCTAAATGGTGCTCCGCCTAGGGGAGCTTTTTCAGCATAATCTTTTATCCTATTTCTAACAGTATTTATTCCACGCTCATCAGAAGCATTTAATTCCAAAAAGTTTTGTTTCCAGCTATCTCCTAGTAATTTTTTTGCTATAATTAAAGCGCAAGTAGTTTTTCCAATTCCAGCTGAACCTGCAAAAAGTAGATTAGGAATCTGTCCTGCTTTCAAAAAATTTTTTAAACTATTAATTACATTTGATTGTCCAGCTACATCATCAAGCTCTTTAGGCCTATACTTCTCAGTCCAAATTGAAAACATATGAAATACACCACATAAAAACAATAGATATTTTGTTTTGATAAAGGAAGAAATATAATATTTTTATGACTATTCTTAATAAAAAAAATTATTTTTCAAAAAATTTAGAAAAAAAACAAAAGATTGGGTGGTGAGATTGCGTCTCACCACATAACATTTTATGTAGATAATTTAATGTCGCCAGCTTTAACTGTCTTTCTGCCAGAGTGTCGGCAGATTTTTACAGCTTTATCGGCTACATCGGCTCCATATTCTTCTAGAGCCTCGGCTAGTGCTTTAACTGCATCATCACTAACTCGATCTGCATTTGCATTGTCAATTATTCTCCTAACTGGAGCAAGTGGTAATTCACTCATTCAAATCTCCCTCACATGTCATTATGGTTATATATATTTAAAAAACTTTGGTAGGAAAATAGTCGATTTTGGACCTTTCATGCATTGAACAGGTTAACAAATAATGTGATATATAAGTTCAACTTTCATATAAACAACTATTGCTTTAAAAAATTCATTATATCAGAATAAGAGAGAAAAGCGCTAATTTTAAAATAGTTTTTTCAAAAGGCCTTTTATCGAATAAAAATACCTAATGGGCTTTATTTTTATCATATCCCTAAATATATACCATTGATAATAAAATAAAGAAATTTAAACATCAAATTTTTTTGCAATATTGACTTAAAATAGACCAAATTTTATCATAAATTGTTATATATTCTAAAAAAACGCCTACTTCAAAAATACATCTAAACTCGAAAAAACAAGTTCTCAGATTATAACTACCTTTATATAGAATAAAAAAATAATTTAGAAATTTAAAAGCTATTTAAGAAAAAATAAAAGAATATAAAACAAAGAGAGCAAAAAATAACATATAGATATTCATAAAAAATTATAATAAAGAAGGAATAGAGATATCAAACTAATATAAATTAATAAATACTAGGTTAGATCATCTAGATCTGGAGAAATAAGAATGCTTAATGCCAAAATTTATGTCTCAAGTATTGAAAAAATTGAAGGAAAAATAAGAGAGGAACCAGAAGATTTCTTAGTTGAAGAAATAACTGAATTTAAACCCAAAGGAGTGGGAGAAAACATTTGGATATTAGTTGAAAAACGCAAAACTTCAACTGTAAATGTTGCTATGCAAATTGCAAGAAATTTACATATCAGTCGGAAAAAAATTGGTTTTGCTGGAATGAAAGACTCACGTGCCATAGCTAGACAATGGTTTTCAGTAACCCAAGCCAAAGTATCAGATTTAGAAAAATTAGAACTAAACAATGCATCTGTAAAAAAAATAATACCACATACTAAAAAATTAAGATTAGGAAGACTCATAGGTAATAAATTTGAAATTTTAATTAAGACTAAAGATAAAGATATTCAAAAAGTAGAAGATATACTTTCTGAATTAAAAGAAAAGGGAGTTGCAAACTATTTTGGTTGGCAAAGGTTTGGATACGTTAGACCAAATACTCACCTTGTGGGCAAAGCAATAGTAGAAAATGATTTGAAAAAAGCTGTAGATATCTATATTGGCCACCCATACGATAGAGAATCTGAAAAAGTAAAGTTAGCAAGAAAAAAATATGACAATGGAGAGATAGAAAAATCTCTTAATTTGATGCCTAAAAAAATGTCATATGAGAGAATGATGCTAAAATCTCTGCTTAAAAATCCAGCGGAGTATAAAAAAGCCATAGAATCTATACCTATTCCTATAAAAACTTTATTTGTAAGTGCATATCAATCATATCTATTTAATTATGTGACAAGCGAGAGAATAAAATACGGAATTAACAAAACTATTTATGGAGATATTTTCATAAACAACCAAGAAAAAATTGTTGAAAGCCAAGATCCAGAAAAAGACATATCAAATTTTGAAATACATCCAACTGCTCCTTTATTTGGTTCTAAAGTGCCAATTGCAACTGGTAAGATGGGTGAGATTGAAAATAAAATAATAAAAAAAGAAAAAATTGATTTAGGAAATTTTGAATGTAGAGAAATTCCAAAATTAGGTAGTTATGGTCTAAGACGTTCTATTAGATTCAAAATAAGTGATACTAAAGTTGAAATTGATCCTCAAGGTATTAAAATATCTTTTTTTATTCCAAAAGGATGCTATGCTACATCAGTATTGCGTGAAATCGTAAAAGGAGACATAATCTAGCATCTAAATTGTCAACAATAACCTTAATATTAATTAACAATGATGGATTAATATGTCATTTTTATATACCATGGGAGTAGGATTTGCTTTAATGGTGCCGGCATTTGCTTCAAATATGGCTCCATCAATAATTCGAGGAAAGAGGCCAATAGATTTTGGTAAAAATTTTTTTGATGGAAGAAGAATATTGGGTGATGGAAAAACCATTAGAGGATTTATCTCAGGTATAATATGTGGAATTATCACTGCTCTAATATTTGCACCACTATATGAGATACTCACAGATAAATTAGAAGCAATTGAGATTTTGGAATATGCGTTTTTAGGTTTTCTTTTGGGTTTTGGAACTGTGCTTGGAGATTCTATGGGTAGTTTTATCAAAAGAAGATTTAATGTCAAACGTGGAGAAACTTTCCCTATCCTAGATCAGCTAGATTTTATGCTTGGTGCTATACTAATGCTTTGGTTAGTTTGGTCACCAGTTACGATCAGTTTAGAATTATTTTTTGCCATATTGATTATGACAGGACCCCTACATTTATTTGGAAATTATATGGCATATAAATTAGGTAACAAAGAATCATGGTATTAAAAATTTCCAAAGAAGAGTTCTTATCAATTTAATTTAAATTTTTGCGAAATATTTTAAGGTTATAAAATATGTGTGTTTTTAAAAAGATAGGGGCAAAAAATGAGTGAAAAAATCTTAGAAGCAATTGATTTGAAAAAAGAATACAAAAGAGGGACTGCAATAGTTGAGGCTATGAAAGGAGCCAATTTTAGTGTAGATGTGGGTGAATTTGTAAGTATTATTGGCCCTTCAGGTTCAGGTAAATCAACTCTTCTAAATATGTTAGGAGGAATTAGCAGACCTACTTCAGGAAGTATAATTGTTGATGAGTGGGATATAAGCAAAAAACCTTATTCTGAAAAAACTCATGAATTGAGACTTAAAAAAGTAGGATATATTTTTCAATTTTTCAACCTAATTCCAACTTTAACTGCAATTGAGAATGTAGAACTTCCAATGGAATTTATGAATATAGACATAGAAAAGAGACATCAAAGAGCTAAGGATTTATTAAAATTAGTAGGACTTGAAAAAAGAATAGATCACAAACCATTGCAACTATCTGGAGGAGAACAACAGCGAGTTACAATAGCAAGAGCACTAGCAAATGAGCCAAAAATAATATTAGGTGATGAACCCACAGGTAATCTAGATTCGAGAACTGGTAATGAAATAATATCTCTTCTAAAACGCCTTAATAAAGAAGAAGGCTACACTTTTGTAATAGTCACCCATGACCTTAGAGTTGCTAAAGCCGCAGATAAAGTTTTGTATGTAAGAGATGGAAGAATTATTCAGAAAAAATTTCCTCAAAATAATTAAGGCACATATTTAGCAAAATATGCCATAAGCACTATACACGCAAATACCATTAAACCTCCAAATGCTACCAAAATATCAGCCCAAGGCATCTTTTTTACACCACTAAAAGAAGATAATTACAAAGGTTTTTTATATCTTCATTAATTTTTTAATTTAGTTTTTAGATTCGTTTTTTTTGATATATTCTTTTATTTTATCAAAATTCGGAGAACCTTCTGTCTTTTTAGATATTATAGATGATTTTGGATCTAATATTTCATTTAATATTTTTGAATTAATATCTATGGATTTTTCTTTCAAATAATTTTGTATGTCTTCTAAATCAATAGATTCTCTACTCTTATCTATATGTTTAACTAAATCTCCAACTATTTTGTGGGCCTCTCTGAAAGGATAGTTTAGTTCTTTAGATAAATAATCTGCAAGATCAGTTGCAAAAAAATATCCTCTCTTAATTTGTTTGTCCATTGCTTCTTTTGAAAATTTACATCTTGATATAAATTCAGGCAAAATAGTCAATATATCTTTTGATATATCTATAATCTCCCATAAATGATATGATATCTGCTGCAGGTCTCTGTTATAACTTTGTGGAAGTTTTGAGGCAATAATAAATGCAGCTTGATTATGTCCTAAAATAGTACCTATTTTTGCTCTAATTAACTCTAAAAGATCAGGATTCTTCTTCTGGGGCATTATACTGCTAGTTGATGAAAATTCATCTGGCAAAATTAAATATCCAAATTCAGAGCTACTCCAGATTATAAAATCCTCAACCATTTTGGATAAATTTGTAGACAAAATTGATAATGCAGAATTTGTCTCAAGTATAAAATCACGAGTAGATACCCCATCCATTGTATTTTCTAATATATCAGAAAATCCTAAATCAGAGGCAACTTTTTTTCTGTTGATCTGATAACTTGTACCTGCAAACGCACAAGATCCCAAAGGAGATAGATCAATTCTAGATATGGAATCTTTTAATCGATCAATGTCTCTTTTGTATGAAGAATGATAAGCCAAAAGATGATGAGCCAATGTAGTAATTTGAGCTTGTTGCAGATGAGTATAACCTGAAATTAAAGTCTCGATATGTTTTTTTGCTTGATCTAAAATTGAGTTTTGTAGATTTTGAAGTTTATCTATTATTTCAGCTATTTCTTCTTTCAAAACTAATCTCAAATCAGTTGCAATTTGGTCATTTCTTGATTTTGCAGTATGCATTTTTTTTCCTACAACACCTGCAATTTGAATTAATTTGTTTTCAATTGCCATATGAATATCTTCTAAGGCTGGATCTAAATCTAGAGAATCCATACCTTCTTTTTTAATTTTATCAAGAGCTTCTAAAATTTTAGATGATTCATTCTCTTTTATTATACCTTCATCTGCTAACATAGATACATGAACTTTGTTAAGTTTTATATCAGCCAAAAAAAGCCGCGTATCCATATCCATAGAACTTGTAAATTTAGAAAATCGACTATCAACTTCTTTTGAAAGTCTACCATCTCGAAGCATAACATCAACTCAGCTATAATGAATATAATATTGTCTTGTATTTAGACCCAAAACTATATATACAATAAAACATAATATATTATTGAAAAAAACAGATTTTTCAGGGTTTATTAAAATCCTCTAAAATATTCCTATTTTAGTTCTATGTCGCGTGGCAGCTATTTTCACTCCATATAGAGTGATTACTATTTTTATTTTTCTTATATTAATTATTCTTTATAAAAATAAGTGCCCCGACCGGGATTTGAACCCGGGTAGCTGGCTAACTTTGCCTGTAGGCTCGAAAGGCCAGAATGATTGGCCGGACTACACCATCGGGGCATAAATTTGGAAATAAACTACTATCAATATATATAGCTTACAACTATGATACAAAATAACAAGGTTTATTAAAATTGAAAAAGTAAAATTGGTTTTAGAATTTTTTTTGAAAAAAATTTAGAATTAACCAATAGGTCGGGGTTTCAACGTATATTCTAGTTTTATTTTTTAGGATGCAAAAGTTTATATTTTATGTGTGTCTACACATAATATAATGTAATATTTGTGGTGATGAAAATGGTAAACATGACTTTAACAATTCCCAAAGAACTTCATAGCATTGTAAAAAACCATTCTGAGATTAAATGGAGCGAAATTGCTAGAAGAGCAATGTGGAAATATGCTAAAAAATTAGAATTAATGGATGACCTTACTAAAAATAGCAAACTGACAGAAGAAGATGTTTTAGAGTTAGATAATATTATAAAGAGCAACATTTTGAAAAAGTACAAAGAATTACAGAGGAAATCTCATTGATATTAATTATAGATACTAACATTATCCTTTCTGCTCTCTTAAAAAATTCTATATCTCGTGAAATAATTTTACATGAAAGTTTGATCTCTATACTCCTGAATTTGCTATAAACGAAATTGAAAACAAATTGGATCTAATTTCCATAAAATCAGGGATGGATCTTAAATCGATAAAACTTTTATTAGATAATTTACTAAATTCTCTGACAATAGTTCCTTTTGAAGATTTTGAAAGATATTATCCGAAAGCTGAAAAACTCTTAGGGCATGTGGATGAGAAAGATGTCCCTTTTCTTGCTTTAGCGCTTTCTTTTATGAATGAAGGCATATGGACAAAAGATAAAGATTTTTTAGAGCAGGATATAGTCAAAGTATGGAGCACTACTTATCTAATGAAGTATTTAGGTATAGAATAAACTAAAAACAGATTTTTTTGTTGTATGTATTCTAGTAGACCCCAAACTCGCTTTTTATCACGTTTTTTACCACGAAAATCAATAAAAGTTTTCTGACGTTTATTAAGCTAATGAAGAATACTTCATTTTTAGAAAGAACAGCACACATACAATAGGTTGGGGGTTAAAATCTTTTTATTTTTTAAAAAATTCAACGTTATTTAGTCCTTCAAAATCGAAATCACTTGTCACAATTTTCGCACCAAAACGTTTTGCAGTTGTAAATATTATAGCATCAGCCATAGCTAATTTATAATGTATACTTACATCTGCTGCTTCAAGAGCAATAGATTCATCTAATTCAATAATTTTTGTTTTCGAAATTTGAGCATATGCTTCCAAGGCGTTTTCTTCGGAACTTTCTTTTTTTATTTTTTTATAAACCTCATAAACGCTAATAATCGATGTTATTGTATTCTCAGTGTTCGCTCCTTCTATATAATTTCCAAATTTATCAGCCAGAGGTCCTGCAGAGAAATATTCTATCCATCCTGATGAATCAATTAATATCAATAACGATCAACCTTTTCACGTATATCTTTTATCTTAATTTTCCCAATAAAACCCTTTAATTCTTTTGTTGGCTTTTGTGGAATAATATGAATTATTCCACCTTTTTCAAGGATTACTACTTTTTGATGCGGTGAAATGTGAGCTTTTTGTCTTATTTCGGCAGGTATTGCCAACTGATATTTGGAAGATATTGTTGCCATTGCCATAATCAACACATCCTATTTTTTTGCAAATTTAGTATCTATAACTATATTGACTTACAAACTATATAAAGATTACTATTTAGTAAAATAAAATATAAGTAGAACCCAAACCCATCTTTTATCATGTTTTTTACCACAAAAATCAATAAAAGTTTTATGAATTTTATTAAGCTAATTAAGACTACTTCATTTGCAGAAATAACAGCTCACATCCAATAGGTCGGAGGTTCAAATAGTTTCCAAGAGATCGAAATTTTATCGAAACCTTTTTATATTATGTAAACAAAGATGTTTACAAAGGTGATGAAAATGGTTCAAGTTCAACTAAGACTTCCAGATAAAATGGTTCATCATGTCGATCAATGGATTAATAAAGGTCGATTTAAAAGTAGAAGTGATGCTATCAAGACTATGATCTCTATTTACGAAGAACGCGAAAAAACTCGGAAATTTTATTCTATGTTAAATAAAAGAAGTAAAGAAGTCAAAAAAAATCCTGAAATGCTAATTCCATTTAAGGATTGAGCGTAATGGTTTTTCAAATATTTTTACATCCTAAAGCACATTCATTTTTAGAAAAATTAGACAAATCATTACAGAATAAAATTAATAAGAAAGTTAATGAATTAAAAACAAATCCAAGAAATGCAAAACACTTGAAATATTCTGAATTTTGGAGATTAAGGGTAGGAGATTATCGTATCATTTATGAAATAAATGAAGAAGATAAAAAAATTATTATTATGTTTATAGGTCATAGAAAGAGTGTTTACAGTGACTTTTCGAAATTGTTTTGATTTAATACTTTCTATATTCTTAGTCGAATTCAAAACCCATCTTTTAGCATGTTTTTTTCCACAAAAATCAATAAAAGTTTTATGAATTTTATTAAGCTAATTAAGACTACTTCATTTTCAGAAAGAACAGCACACATACATAGATCGGGAATTCAAATCTTATATTTATATATTAATTATCAGAATAAATCAAAATTTTTATATTTTGAAAAATTTTGTTTATCTAAAATCAATTTAGAAAGCTACTGCCTTTAGCTCAATTAAATATAAAACTAGTAGCCCCCGAAATTATAGGTTGTAAAAATTAGTTATTAGTCGCTTTTTTTAATTA